>CALGHW010000024.1 GCA_937916075.1 uncultured Prevotella sp. | reverse complement strand
CGTTGCTGATGAAATAGGCAAACACCTTGTCGCCCACTTTCAGCTTCAGCTTGTTGGCCGTCATTTGTGATATCAGCAGTTTTTGGCTGGTGGCCTGGTCGCTGAAGGGAGGTACCTCGCCTGCTGTCAGGTTCTGCCGGATAAAGCTCATGTCATACTCCGGTCCCACGCCTTTGAACGAGATGCCCAGAAAGTCGGCGTCCGTCTTCAGAATGCCCTGTGTCAGGGCGAAGCGCTCTGCATGGCGGATGCCGGGAATGGCTTTCAGCACGCTCATCATGCTGTCGTCGACGCAGATGGGGTAGGGGTCTGTGCTTTGCATGGTCAAGAAATTCTCCACCTGGATATGACTGCCAAAGCCTATCACCTTGTCACGGATAGTGTGTTTGAAGCCGAGCACCACTGAGACGGTGACAATCATGACAGCCAGTCCGATGGCTACCCCCAGCGTGGCTATACGGATGGCGGGGCGGCTCACCTTCTGGCGGTCACCTTTATCGTTGTATATTCTCTTGGCTAAAAACAGAGGCAAATTCATATCGCAGGCGGTTTTCTTGATTGCTTATTATATTAAAGTATTACATATTATTATGCCTTATTCCTCGTTGACGCGTCCGGGGTAGGCCTCAAGGGCTTTGCGCAGCACGACGAGTGCCCGCGTGAGGTCTTCCTTTTTGAGCACGTAGGCGATGCGCACTTGGTTGACACCAGCTCCGGGGGTGGTATAGAATCCTGTGGCGGGGGCCATCATGACCGTTTCGCCTTCATAACTGAACTCCTCCAGACACCAGCGGCAGAACTTCTCACTGTCGTCCACGGGCAGCTTGGCTACTGTGTAGAAAGATCCCATCGGGATGGGGGAATACACGCCGGGTATGCGGTTAAGTCCATCAATCAAGCATTTGCGGCGCTCCACATACTCGTCGTACACGTCGCGGTAGTATTCTTCAGGGGCATCGAGCGAAGCCTCAGCCACGATTTGTCCTATTAATGGGGGTGACAGGCGGGCCTGACAGAACTTCATGACAGCCTTGCGCACTTCCTCGTTCTTGGTAATCAAGGCTCCCACGCGGATGCCGCACTCAGAATAGCGTTTTGACACAGAGTCTATCAGGATGACATTCTGCTCGATGCCCTCCAGG
>CALGHW010000023.1 GCA_937916075.1 uncultured Prevotella sp. | reverse complement strand
AGGAGGCCGGGCCGGCAGAGCCTGCCATCATCCTCGGCCTTAACGGCGCGCCCACAGCAGGCGACTCGTTCCATGTGCTCGACACGGAGCAGGAGGCCCGCGACATTGCCAACAAGCGCACACAGCTGCAGCGCGAGCAGGGCCTGCGCACCCAGACCCGTCTGACGCTGGCCGACATCAGTCACCGTATCGCTCTCGGCTCATTCAAGGAGCTCAACCTGATTGTCAAGGGTGATACCGACGGTAGTATCGAGGCCTTGAGTGACTCGTTTATTAAGCTCTCCACCGAGAAGATACAGGTGAATGTGATTCACAAGGCTGTGGGTCAGATTTCAGAGAACGATGTGACACTGGCTGATGCCTCGGATGCCATCATCGTAGGTTTCCAGGTGCGTCCGTCGTCAGCCGCCCGTAAGCTGGCCGACCGTGAGGGCGTGGAAATCAATACTTACTCTATCATCTACGACGCCATCGAGGACATCCGCTCCGCTATGGAGGGTATGCTCGACAAGGTGAAAAAAGAGGTGGCCACCGGTCAGGTGGAAGTGCGCGAGGTTTACAAAATTTCCAAGGTGGGAACTGTTGCCGGTGCATTGGTCATCGAGGGCAAGGTCCATGCCAAGGACAAGGCCAGACTGGTGCGCGACGGTATCGTTATCCATACCGGCGAGATCAATGCCTTGAAGCGCTACAAGGACGATGCCAAGGAAGTGGCAACAGGCTTGGAGTGCGGTATCAGCCTGGTCAACTTCAACGACATCCAGGTAGGCGATATCATCGAGACCTTTACCGAGATAGAGGTGGAACAGAAGCTGTAAGACTTATTCTCTTATTCAGGCATGAAGGGCGTGCTCCCAGCAGGGGAACACGCCCTTCATGCCTGAATATACCATGTGGGAGAGGTCCTGTTTTGATAATTGAAAAAACAGGATGGTCGCATAAACCATGAAAGGCGTGCGAAAAAAAATCTTAAAACGCTTCAAGTCAGTAGGTTTTTTCGTAACTTTGCACCCTTAAAAAGAAGTGTCAGAGTGTAAGAAAACTGACACTGTTGATATAAACAAAATGGAGATAAAAGATACCAACAACGAGTTTGTGCGTCAGGTGGCCGAACAGAAGTACGAATATGGCTTCACTACCGACGTGCATACCGAGATTATAGACAAGGGACTCAATGAAGACGTGGTCCGGCTGATTTCGGCCAAGAAAGGTGAGCCCGAGTGGATGCTGGAGTTCCGGCTGAAGGCCTTCCGTTATTGGCAGACCCTGAAGCAGCCCTCTTGGGGACATGTCCATCTGCCCGAGATTGACTATCAGGCCATTTCTTATTATGCTGACCCGCTGGCCCAAAAGAAGAAGGCGGAAAACAAGGAGATAGACCCCGAACTGATGAAGACATTCGACAAGTTGGGCATTCCTTTGGAGGAGCGTTTGGCTTTGAGCGGAACGGCCGTGGATGCCATCATGGACTCTGTGTCAGTGAAGACCACCTTCAAGGAAAAGCTGGCGGAGAAAGGTGTCATCTTCTGTTCTATCGGTGACGCCATCAAGAACCATCCTGACTTGGTGCGCCAGTATTTGGGAACCGTCGTTCCTTATCGTGACAACTTCTATGCCGCTCTGAACAGTGCCGTGTTCAGCGACGGATCGTTTGTCTATATTCCCAAGGGAGTCCGTTGCCCGATGGAGCTCAGCAGTTATTTCCGTATCAACGCACGCAACACAGGACAGTTTGAGCGCACCCTGATTGTGGCTGACGACGATGCCTACGTGTCTTATCTGGAGGGATGTACGGCGCCGATGCGCGACGAGAACCAACTTCATGCGGCTATCGTCGAGATTATTGTCAACAACAATGCGGAGGTGAAGTATTCCACCGTACAAAACTGGTATCCTGGTGATGAACACGGCAAGGGTGGTGTGCTCAACCTGGTGACCAAGCGAGGCGACTTGCGCGGTGTCAATTCCAAGCTGAGTTGGACACAGGTGGAGACAGGTTCTGCCATTACATGGAAATATCCTTCTTGTATTCTGCGCGGTGACTATTCAGTGGCCGAGTTCTATTCAGTGGCCGTGACCAACAACTATCAGGAGGCCGACACCGGCACCAAGATGATACACATGGGCAAGAACACCAAGAGTACCATCATTTCCAAGGGTATCTCGGCCGGCCACAGCCAAAACTCCTACCGCGGCCTGGTGCGCGCCACGAGCAACGCCGACAACGCCCGCAACTACTCCTCGTGTGACTCATTGCTCTTGGGCAGCGACTGCGGTGCCCATACCTTCCCCTATATGGACATCCACAATGACTCGGCGGTGGTGGAGCATGAGGCGACCACCAGCAAAATCAGCGAGGACCAGCTCTTCTACTGTAACCAGCGCGGCATACCCACCGAGCAGGCCGTGGGACTGATTGTGAACGGTTATGCCAAGGATGTGCTCAACAAGTTGCCAATGGAGTTTGCCGTCGAGGCCCAGAAGCTCTTGAGTGTATCCCTGGAAGGGACGGTGGGGTAAAGAGGCCACCTTTGTCACTATGTAAATCATCAAGCAAATCTTATATCATCATATATAGAAAAATGTTAGAAGTAAGAAACTTACACGCCAAGATAGGCGACAAGGAAATATTGAGAGGTATCAACCTCACGATTAAGGATGGCGAGATTCACGCCATCATGGGACCCAACGGTTCGGGCAAGTCAACCCTGAGCGCTGTGCTTGTGGGCAATCCGCTCTATACTGTGACCGAGGGAGAAGCCATCTTCAACGGCAAAAACCTGCTCGACATGAAACCGGAAGACCGTGCCCATGAAGGCCTGTTCCTTTCCTTTCAGTATCCCGTGGAGATACCAGGCGTGTCGATGACCAATTTTATGCGGGCCGCCATCAACGAGAAGCGTAAGTATGAGGGCAAGGAGCCTCTGGCTGCCGGCGAATTCCTCAAACTGATGCGTGAGAAGCGCAAGGTGGTAGAACTGGACAGCAAGCTGGCCAGCCGTTCGGTCAACGAAGGCTTCAGTGGCGGTGAGAAGAAACGCAACGAGATATTCCAGATGGCCATGCTTGAGCCGAAACTCTCCATCCTTGACGAGACCGACTCTGGACTTGACGTGGATGCCATGCGCATCGTGGCCGAAGGTGTCAACAAAATGCATACCCCTGAGACTTCGGCCATTGTCATTACCCACTATGAGCGCCTGCTCGACATGATCAAACCCAGTGTGGTACACGTGCTCTACAAGGGACGCATCGTCAAGACAGCCGGTCCCGAACTGGCCAAGGAGATAGAGCAGCGCGGTTACGACTGGATCAAGGCTGAGGTAGACAAGGAATAGGTCCAGAACATAAAAAGTGATAAAATGCAGAGCGAAAAACAATATATCGACCTGTACGGTCAGTGCCGCGACACCATCTGCCATCACAGTGCAGCTCCGCTCAACGCTGTGCGCGACCGTGCCTTTGAAGACTTCAAGCGCCTCGGCTTTCCTTCTCGGAAGGTGGAGCGCTATAAATATACGGATGTCAGCAAGCTGTTTGAGCCCGACTATGGTCTGAATCTCAACCGGCTTGACATTCCCGTCAATCCCTATGACGTGTTTCGTTGCGACGTGCCTAATCTCAGCACCTCGCTTTATTTCGTGGTCAACGATGCCTTCTATACCCGGTCGCTTCCCAAGAGCCAGTTGCCTGAGGGAGTGATTGTCGGATCGCTGAATACCGTGGCCACCGAGCGTCCCGAGCTGGTGGAGAAATATTACGCGCGGATAGCCAAGACCGGCGAGGATGCCGTGACAGCCCTTAACACCATGCTGGCCCAGGATGGATTGTTGGTTTATGTGCCCAAGAACGTAAAGGTGGAGCGCACCGTGCAGGTTATCAACATCCTGCGTTCTGATGTAGACCTCATGGCCAACCGCCGTGTGCTCATCGTGGTGGAGGAGGGGGCTGAAATCAAGCTCCTTTTCTGCGACCACGCCGAGGACGACCGCAATTTCCTCACCACACAGGTGATAGAGGCCTATGTGGGCGACAATGCCAGTCTTGACCTCTACTGTCTGGAGGAGACTCACGCCAAGAATGTACGCGTGAGCAATGTCTATATCGACCAGCAGCGCAGCAGCCGTGTGAACCACAACGTCATCACCCTCCACAACGGTGTGACCCGCAACAAGCTCGACCTCGTGTTCAACGGGGAGGGAGCCGAGTGCAACCTCTGCGGCTGTGTGATTGCCGACAAGAAGCAGCATGTGGACAACAATACCTTGATAGACCATAAGGTGGGGCATTGCGACAGTCATGAGCTTTACAAGTATGTGCTCGACGGCCAGGCCACCGGTGCCTTTGCCGGACGTGTGCTTGTGCGCCACGGAGCACAGAAAACCACCTCACAGGAGACCAACCAGAACCTTTGCGCCACCAAGGAGGCCCGGATGTACACCCAGCCCATGCTGGAAATCTATGCCGACGACGTGAAGTGTGCCCATGGCTCTACGGTGGGCCAGCTCAATGACGCGGCCCTCTTCTATATGCAGCAGCGGGGCATCTCGCTGCAGGAGGCCAAGTTGCTCTTAGAGTTTGCCTTTATCAATGAGGTTATCGACCAGATGGAGCTTGAGCCCCTCCGTGACCGTCTGCACCACCTGGTGGAGAAACGCTTCCGGGGCGAGCTGAACAAATGTGAAGGTTGCAAGCTTTGCAAGTAGGCATGCGGCAAATATAAACCATACACGAAAAAGAACAAGACTGTAAATGAGAAAATTAATCCTGTTATTCATGGTATGTGTCGTGTCGGCAGTGGCACAGGCCCAGGTATACTGTGGCGAGCACAAGTATGACGGTGAGCATAAAAACGAGGTGTCGGGCTATCTGCAGGGCGGCGACAATATTGTGACAGGCGTGTTTGTGGGGCCAACGGCCTTCTACACCCGCCACTTCACCGACCGTGTCAGTGCGGAAGGCGGTGTGGACATTCCCATAGGCAAGGGCAAGTTCGGCATATCGGCCAAAGGCACTTACCGGTTGCCGGTGAGCTATTTCAACTTCTATTTCTCCGGCAAGTTCATGTACAACCGCTACACCAAGTTCCGCACGGATGAATACAATGCCAACGTGTCGGTGACGTGGGAGACACCTTATTATGACCTCACCCTGGGTGAGTCGCTCATCCATTACGCCCTGCTTGGCACAGGTTATACCGAGCCGCTCACGCTTACCTTCGGTACCGGTGTCAATATCCGTCCGCGGTGGAATTCCTGGAATTTAGGTATCTTCTTGCGTAATTACGATGACTTCTATTTTGAGAATTGGAATATCAACTGGGGCGTGCGGTGGATGGCCAATCTGCGTCACGACATGAAGCTCTATGGCGAGCTGAATGTGCGCCCAGCCGGCAGTACCAGCCAGTTGGCTTCTAAATATGAGACATCCATGAAGGTAGGATTAAAATATACATGGTAAGATGAGAAAGATAAGTATGTTTTTGGCCGTCGGATTGTTGTGCCTTCTTACAGGTTGTGACAAGGTGAGTCCCACGGGTGTGTTCATTGGAGGCACGGGTGTGGACGACCGTGTGGAGATGTCGTATTCTTATTACAAGAAGTATATGGAAGACACTATCCATATCATTGCCCCCGATGGGGAGTATTCATTCTTGGTGGGTAGCGACAGTCATGTGGCTACCGATACAGGCCGTATGGCCGAGATGCTCAATATCGGTCTGCAACACGGCGACCTGCTCTATGCCCATTTAGGTGACATTGCCGACACTAAGGCAGAGTATTACATGAACCTGTATAAAGTGCTGAACGACGGGTTCTTGGAATATCTCGATAAATATTTCACGACCACTACAGATACGGTGAAAGGAGTCCCCCGCAGTTATATGTATGACAAGCGTTATGACCATGGCTTGAAGAAGGCGATGGAGGGCAATGAGGAAGCAAAAAACAATCAGTACACGAGTCCTGAAGAAATCCAGTATCCGTTTTTCCCGGTTGTGGGCAACCACGACATTACCCACAATGGCTGGGCCTTGTTTACCTCGATATTCCACTCCTCATTTTATGAGTTTGATGTCAAGATAAAGGGCACCGACCAGTATGACCACTTTATCTTCCTCGATTCGGCCAACGGCACTTTAGGCAAGAAGCAAATCAGTCTGATAGAGGAGGGTATGATGAATTCCGACAAGAATATCCGTCACACCTTTGTGTTCACCCATACCAATCTGTTCCGTCCGAGTACCACGCAGTTCTCTTCCACCTTCCCCCGGGAGGAACTTTATTTCTTGCTCAACAAGCTCTCCGAATGGAACACCACCATCATGTTCTGCGGACATGTACACTGCTGGGATGACCGTACAATGGGCGGTGTGCGCTATCTCACCTTAGAGTCGATGAGCGAGCGCAACAGTCCTGATCCGGGCGACTATCTGGTGCGTGTCACCTGCAAGAAGGATGGCACGGTAGACGTGGAGAGGGTACACATGAGCTATGTGAAAAAATAGTAAGAGTTATGTACGATATCAACCAGGTCCGCAAGGACTTCCCCATCCTGAGCCGCACGGTCTATGACCGTCCGCTCGTATATCTCGACAACGCCGCTACCACGCAGAAACCGCTCTGTGTGCTTGATGCCATGCGCGATGAGTATCTTAATGTCAATGCCAACGTGCACCGCGGTGTGCATTACCTCTCCCAGCAGGCCACCGACTTGCATGAGGCCGCCCGCGAGACTGTGCGGCGGTTTGTCAACGCCCGGTCTACCGATGAGATTGTCTTCACCCGTGGCACCACGGAGAGCATCAATCTCGTGGTGTCTTCTTTCTGTGACGCCTTTATGAAAGAGGGCGACGAGGTTATCGTCTCGGTCATGGAGCACCACTCCAACATCGTGCCCTGGCAGTTGCAGGCCGCCAAGCGGGGAATCGCCATCCGGGTGATACCCATGGACGATGAGGGCAACCTGAAGGTGGACGAGCTGGAGCAGCTTATCAACGAGCGTACCAAGATAATCAGTGTGGCCCAGGTGAGCAATGTGCTCGGCACGGTCAACCCTGTCAAGGAGATAGCCCGCATTGCCCATGCCCACGGACTGCCCATCCTGGTGGACGGTGCCCAGAGCACGCCCCATTTCAAGGTGGATGTGCAGGATTTGGACTGCGACTTCTTTGTCTTCAGCGGCCACAAGATGTATGGTCCCACCGGCATCGGAGTGCTTTATGGCAAGGAGGATTGGCTCGACCGGTTGCCTCCTTATCAGGGCGGTGGCGAGATGATAGAGAGTGTGAGCTTTGAGAAAACCGTCTTCTCGAAGTTGCCTTTCAAGTTTGAGGCCGGCACTCCCGACTATGTGGCTACCCATGGACTGGCCAAGGCCATCGAGTATATGGAGTCATTGGGCATGGACAATATATCGGCCCATGAACAGGAACTTACCCGTTACTGCATGGAGCAGATGAAGACCATCGACGGTATGCGTCTTTTCGGTGAGGCTGCCCACAAGGATGCCGTGGTGTCCTTCTTGGTGGGCGACATCCACCATCTCGACATGGGAACCCTGCTCGACCGCCTCGGCATCGCCGTGCGCACCGGTCACCACTGCGCCCAGCCGCTGATGATACGTCTCGGCATCCAAGGCACCGTCCGCGCGTCGTTCGCCCTGTATAACACCAAGGATGAGATCGACACACTCGTGGCAGGCATACGTCGGGTAAGTCAGATGTTTTGATGGCTCAATCTAAACAGGAGAAAGCGTATGTTGTTATCCCATTATTATGAAGGTCTCGTCGAGGCCGGATGCGACGAGGCCGGACGAGGCTGTCTGGCCGGCAGTGTGTTTGCCGGGGCAGTCATCCTGCCGCCGGATTATCACAACGACGAGCTCAATGACTCGAAGAAGCTTACCGAGCGTCGGCGCAACCAGCTCCGTGAAGTTGTCCAGCGTGATGCCGTGGCTTGGGCCGTAGGCATTGTCACGCCCGAGGAGATAGACCGCATCAACATCCTCAACGCCAGCATCCTGGCCATGCACCGCGCACTCGACCAGCTCCAGCTACGGCCTGAGGCTGTCATTGTCGATGGCAACCGCTTCAAGCCATACCGTGACCTTCCATATACCACGATTGTGAAGGGCGACGGGAAGTATCTTGCCATCGCCGCGGCCAGCATCCTGGCCAAGACCTACCGTGATGACTATATGATGAGACTGGCCGAGGAATATCCCCAATATGACTGGAAAGGCAACAAGGGCTATCCCACCAAGAAGCACCGGGAGGCCATCCGGCAGTATGGCGTCACCCCTTATCACCGGAAGTCGTTTAATCTGATAGGCGACGGCCAGCTCAGTTTCGACTTTTAATCACGGCTCGGTTGGCGATGCGTAATCTGTTCACTTGCTTGCTGCTTCTCTTGCCGGCTGTCTGTTTGCGGTCGGCACAGAATGTATCGTCCAGCGAGGTGGCGCGGGGTGAGGCTTTGTCCGCCCGGGGCGAGACGGCCTCCTCGCTGTTGGTGCTCAACAGGGTGATAGAGAATTTTCCCACCCATGGTGCCCGTCACGCAGACTCCTTGTTGCTGCTCCGGGCTCTTTATCAGAATGCCGCCAACTACCAGCAGATAGGCAACCGTCACCAGGCGTTGTCTTTTTTCCGCCAGGCCATCACCATCGCCAAAGCCACGGGCGAGCGCAAGCGTTTGGCTTCTCTGTATAATAATGTGTTTGGCATCTATTACGCCAACCATGAGTATAGTCAGGCCGAGGATTTGCTTCAGATGTCACTCTCCATCAACCTGTCTCTCCATGACTCGGTGGCCATCCGCAACAATTACAACAATTATGGCTTGGTGTGTTACGAGCGGGCGCAGTATGGGCGTGCGCTCAGTTATATGAACCGTGCGTTGGCTTACACCGCTTCTTCCGACAGGGTAGGGCGGTCGCTCATATTGACCAACCGGGCTGAGGTGTTTTGCCGGCAAGGGCTTTACGCACAGGCCGAGCGGGAACTATACCGCGCCTTGCTTCTTCAGCGGGGCCATACGCTTGAGCCACGCACCATCCAGACCTCACTCAACATGACCCTGGTCAAGTCGCGGCTGGGCAAGCGGGGCGAGGTAGTCCGGATGTTGCCGTCGGTCTATGCGGCCATTCGTCAGTTGCCGTTGCCTGTTCAGGCCAATTCTTACGAGCAGTTGGCCGATGTGCATTTCACGTTGGGCGACTCTTTGGGGGCCCTGCGCGACATCATTCGTTACCAGGCTATCAACGACTCCCTTCAGCGCACTTCGAACGACTCTCAGCTTCAGCAGCTCCTGGTGGCCTATGACGCCGACCGGCTGAAACAGCACAATGACAACCTGAGGCAGACGGTAAACCTCTACCGGATGAAGGTGAGTCATCGTACCGTCATGGTATACTGCGTGGCGGCTTTCCTCTTGATACTGGCCGTGCTGGTCATCTTGCTGCTGCGCCGGATGCGGATAGACAAAGAGAAAAGCAGGCAAATCAACGAGCAGCAGAAACAACTCCTGTATTACGAACAACAGGAGCACCGGCGAAAGCAGCAGGAACTGTCTCTTGAGATTGACCATAAAAACCGGCAACTCACGTCTTATACTATCGACATGGCCTCGGTCAACGAGTTTCACCAGCGGATAGCGAAGGCCTTGCTTGACCTGCGTGAAAAGACAGATAACCTGCCTGCCGAGACCTGCGAGCAACTTGGCGAGCTGGCCAGGAGTCTCCGCCACTTCAATGACAAACCCTTGGGCGACGACTTCAAAGTGTATTTTGACGAGGTGCACCCCGGATTCCTGATGCGTCTCTCGCAGCGTTATCCGCTCAGCAAGACAGACCTGCGTCTTTGCGCCTATCTCTATCTGGGCATGACCACCAAGGAGATTGCCGCCCTGACTTTTAAGGAGGTGCGCAGTGTGGAGTCTTCGCGCAACAGGTTGCGCAAAAAGTTGGGCTTGCCTCCGGAATCCAATCTCCATACCTTCCTCAGCCAGTTTTCGGCCGATGAAATGGGTGAAAATGGTCCTGACACACATTTGCCGTAGTATTGCCGTACCTCTAAAAGTATATTCAAATCTGAATTATTGCTACTTTTGCAGCAGTTTCACTAACACAAAGTAGCGTATGGAAAACTTTTTATCACAAACTGGACGTAAAATTGTGTTTGTCGCTGGTCTTACGGTGTTGTCATCCGTATCGGCAATGGCAACCGCTGGCGACACCATTTTCTCCGAGTCATTCAATACCGAAGACGACTTCGGCAAGTGGACCATTGTAGACAACAATGGCGGGCGTACGTGGGAATACCTCAATGGAGCAGCCTCTTATATGCTCGATTATCAGACCGGGTTGCCCGGCGACGACTGGCTCATATCGCCCGCCTTCCAGCTCGATGGCAGCAAGGTGTATCAGTTGGAGTTCAGGTTGGGTATCGCCTCGCGCACGGAAAATCTGCGCGTGGCGCTCGGTACCTCTGCCGACCCATCCTCCTTTACCACCGTCTTGGCTGATTATCCCAATGTGAAGAAAGCCGACTCCGGTGTCAAGACCGTCAAGCTGTATGTCAAGGCCAGCGGCACTTTCCGCTTGGGCTTCTACGCATACAGTGAGGCTCAGATGCACCGCATCGACATTGACGACGTGAAGATTACCGAAGTGTCGGTGAAGGGAGTTCCCGCCCATGTGGACCACCTGCGGCTTACGCCCGGTGACAAGGGTGGCATGACCGCCAGTCTGTCGTTTGTGGCTCCTCAGACTACCGCTGCCGATGAGACGCTCGCCCGGCCGCTGTCCATCGATGTATATCGGAATGACGACCCCGATGCTGTCAAGACTTTCACCGCTGTGGCTCCCGCTGACAGCCTGACCTGGACCGACGAGGCTCCGCGGCATGGTTTCAATACTTATAAAATCGTGACGCGCAATGAGGACGGTCAGGGTGAAACCGCCAAAATCACCGATTTCATCGGACTGGACGCCCCCCAGCCCGTCACATCGCTCAAGGCCCGGCTTAATGCGGAGCGGGGCGTGTCGCTCTCCTGGCAGGCTCCCCAGGCTTCGGCCAACGGCGGATATGTGGATTTCTCCAAACTCAAGTATTATGTATACCGCGGACAGACCAAGTTGGGCGAAGCCGTGGCCGACACATTCTTTGTGGACAACAATCCGGTAGACTCCGGACAAGCCTTGTTGTCCTATCAGGTAGAGCCTGTGGCCGACAGTATTGTCGGTCAGACAGCCACTTCGGGTTCGGTTGTGGCTGGCGTCCCGTTGCCGCTGCCTTATCATGAGTCGTTCGCCCATGAGTCAGTGAGCTCGCCCTGGTCGCTCGACGCCGACGTGTGCGACTTCGGCTGGCAGCTCATGCCCGACGACGAGGATGGCGAGTATGAGGAAATCGTGTCGCAGGACCACGACGGCGGTATTCTCCGGGCCGACAGCAAGACGGCCGACCAGGGCGCGCAGTCGCGCTACATATCACCATTGCTCGACCTCTCGACCGTGGGCAGTCCCGTGCTTACCTTCTGGTTCAACTATGCCCGCAGTCCGTGGTATGACCCCGACTATGACGGTGAGGTGAACGACAACTTGAAGATTCAGGTGTCTGACGATGCCGGAGAGTGGCAGGACGTGGAGAACGCCACTTTCTTCCTCAACGACAACAGCAACGGCTGGACCAAGTGTGAGGTACACCTGCCCCGGCAGCAGGGCCAGTTTACGCGTATCGGACTCCTGGCCACAGCTGATGCCGAAGTGTCGGCCTGGCGCAACATCTATATAGACAACATCACGGTCGACGAGTCGGCCTATGCCAATGACCTGGCGCTCGACGACTTCACCGTAGACCACAAGCGGGTGGGCGTGGGCGATACCGTCACTTACACCGCCACGGTATATAACCGCGGAGCACAAGCTGTGAGCGACTATACGGTGCGCATCCTCCGTGACGGCGAGACCGTGGCCACGCTCCCGGGCGTGTCAGTGGAGCCGGCCCGGAAGCAGTCGTTCGCCTATGAGGCCGTGGCCACGCTCGACGATGCCCAGGCCGAGGCGCATGTCTGGACGGCCGAGGTGGACTTTGCCGCCGACGAGCTATCGGCCAACAATACTTCCGACAGTCTGTTCACGTCAGTGCGTCGTCCCGATATGCCCGTCGTGACCGGACTGGTCGGTGTGGAAAATCCGCAGGGTGGGGTGAGCCTGTCGTGGACGGCTGCCCAGTCTGTGCCTGCCGTGGAAGCTGGTGACCCGGTCAGCGTCACGGATGACTTTGAGAGCTACACACCGTTTATCATCGACGGCATTGGCGACTGGACGGTCTACGACGGCGACAAGGCCACTACCCTCATCACGCCCCGAGTGCCGCTCCGTTATGAGCACGAGGGAGAGCCGATGGCCTTCCAGGTGTTCAACAACGAGCAGTCGGGCACCTGGGTGGAACAAAATTATGACGAAGTGTTTGAGGCCCATTCTGGCAAACAATACCTGATATGTCCTTCTGCCGACTATCCGGCCGAGAACGACGACTGGCTCATCTCGCCCCGTCTCGACGGACGGAGCCAGACCATTTCCTTCTGGGCGCATAGCGCCACCTACGATTTGGAGTGGCTCAGCCTGTGGTATTCGGATACCGACAACCATCACGACAGCTTCAAGAAGCTGAGTGAGGGCGACCATCTCTCCATGCCGGAGCGGTGGCGGCAGGTGAGCTTCACCGTGCCTGATGGAGCCCGCTATTTCGCCATCCGTTGCGTGCGCCGCAGCGTGATGCTCTTTGTCGACGATGTGCAGTACAACCGCTATGACGGCGCCACTGCCGGTTTGACGCTCAAGGGCTACCATGTGTATCGTGACGGCAAGAAGCTCACAGAGGTTCCGGTGACAACCAACGGTTATACCGACAGCGAGGTCGTGCCGGGTGGTACCTATACTTACAAGGTGACTGCCGTATATGCCGAGGGAGAGTCTGATTATTCGGCCGAGGTGACCGTGTCCAGCACGACATCCGTCGGCTCTGTGGCAGGCTCATCGGCTTCCGTGACTGGCCGTTACAACCTGGCCGGACAGAAGCTTGGCCATGCTGCCCATGGCTTGACCATCCAGAAGTTGAGCGACGGCACCACCCGCAAGGTGCTGAAGTAATCAAAACGGTAGAAAAAGAAGGGGCGGACTTGCGCTTGACCCAAGGGTCATGGCGCAAGTCCGCCCCTTCTTTATGGTTTGTCGTGACAGCGAAGAAAGGGGTAGTGGAGGCGGTGTATCACCGCACCCTAAAAAGTTTGCGGCTGTGACGAACAGGCTACCTGATGACATCCTGCCTGAATCATGAACAAGAAACGTCTTGTTTAGCCTGTTTTGCTGGCCATCTTAGAGCCAGTCACCAAGGTGAATGGTGTCAGTCACCAAGGTGACGGGTGCCAGCCACCAAGG
>CALGHW010000022.1 GCA_937916075.1 uncultured Prevotella sp. | reverse complement strand
AAAGCCTTCGACCTGGCCCGGCAGTCGCTGATGAAGAAGCTGGCCTCGGCCCGCACCACCAAGTTTGACATCATCACCAGTTATTTGGCCAACCAGAAGTTGGGCATCGACTATTCTATCAGCGAGAAGGTATACCAGGCCCTGCCCTTTGTCACACTCAAGGATGTGGTGAAGTTTGAGAAGGAGACGATGGCCCGCAAGCCTTACCGCTACCTGATACTCGGCGACGAGAAGAATCTCGACATCAAGGCACTGGAAAAGATTGCCCCGATACGCAGGGTGTCGACCGAGCAAATTTTCGGATACTAAAAAAATATTGCGGACTGTCAAGTCCCTGAACAAAAGAGGACGGACACCACGTTGGCCTCACGGCTGCGGGTGTCCGTCCTTTCTTTTGTCTTTCCGTAGCTTCCGGATAAGGGCTGACAGATTGGAAATTCACCGTTTTCAGCCTTTATTTGAACGTTTGCACTGAATATTGTACGATTTTACCTCCACTCAAACATCTTTTACAGTAACTTTGCAGCCAGAAACATATAACTACAATAACTGAAAACTGAAGATGAAAAAGACTACTATCAGCCTTATGATGATGGCTATGCTGCCATCCTGGATGACCGCACAGCGCATCCAGCAACAGTTGGGCCGTTCGGTTGTGGCCGTTACCGATGACGCTACTACCAAGATTTTGGTGTCGTGGCGCAAGTTGGCCCAAGAGCCCGACAGTTGTACTTATAATCTGTATATGCGTCCGCAGGGAGGGACGGAATATACCAAGGTGAACACCGCTCCCATCACCAAGACCAACTTTGAGACCAAGCGCGCCCAGATACCTTATAATACGGAGCTGGCCGTCACCATGGTGTGCGGCAAGGTGGAGAGCGAGAAGAGCAAGCCCTTCCTCTTCAAGAAACAAGCCTACAAGGACGTGTTCTTCGACTTCGACTTTGAGACCGCCGTGCTCAATCCCAACAACTATAAAGCCAAGTTCGCCTGGCCCATGGACCTCGACGGCAACGGCGAGATGGACGCCATCCTCGTAGACCGTGAATACTGTGGCGGCAGCACGGCTGACCCCCAGTGTACTACCAAGAGCCACAAGCTTCAGGCTTACAAGCTCGACGGTACCTGCCTTTGGACGGTCGATATGGGGCCCAACGTGCGCATCGACGAGGGACAGAACGATATGGTGGTGGCTTATGACATCAATTGCGACGGCAAGTGTGAGGTCATCATCAAGAGTTCGGACGAGACCCGCTTCTGGGATGCCAAGAACAATACCTGGGGCAAGTATGCCAACGGCAGCAGCGTGGCCGACACCGACGGCGACGGCATCAGCGACTATACCAAGCAGCAAAAACGCAACCCTCCCTTCTATGTGTCGGTCATCAACGGAAAGACGGGCGAGGAGATGGAGTGCTCCGAGCTGAAATACAGTGAGGTGCACGACGGCGTGGACCAGTATAGCCGTGACAACCGGGCTGACTATATGGACGACAACGACGGCACGGAGTATGCCTTCATGTGCGGACACTTTGCCATTTGCTATTTTGACGGTGTGCATCCCTCGCTGGCCATGGAGTGTCTGGACCGCCGCAAGGCTGACAAGGCCCACCACAACTACGTGTTCGCCTGGAGCTATGACTGGAACGGCGGCAAACCCTCTAACTGGCACCACAGCTATACCTGGAGCCGCAACGACAAGACCCCCTGGCCGGCAGAGTTCCACCAGCTTCGCGTGGCCGACACCGACGGTGACGGCATCGACGAGATGCTCCAGGGTGGCTATGGCGTGAATCCGAAGAAGGGCATGGTCTACTCGGCCGGCATCGGGCATGGCGACCGTTACGACGTGTCGGACATCGACCCCGACCGTCCCGGTATGGAGGTATATGCCATCCAGCAGTCCAACCTGCTCGGACAGGTGATCTATGACGCGGCCACCGGCGAGCACATCAAGGAGTGGTACCTGCCCAATGTCTACGACGTGGGCCGCGGCCGCTGTATGGATGTGGACCCCGACCATAAGGGCTACGAGATATTCTCTCTCCTGCCCAACCTGTATGACTGCAAGGGCAATGTCATCAAGGAGGGTACCACCTCTTATCCTTACGAGGCCACCTGGTGGGATGGTGACCTGCAGCGCGAGCTGATAGGATCGCCCGGCGGTACCGGCTATGGCTCGAATGTGATGGTCAACAAGTATGACGGCAATCGCCTTATTCAGTTCTCCAAGGAGAGCGATTGGGCCGTGCATGCCGGATGGGCTGTGCGCCCCGCCTTCATGGGCGACATCACCGGCGACTGGCGTGAGGAGATTGTCCTGATGAAGCAGAACGCCGACACCAGCACAGGATTGGTGGGTTACTCCACCGACCTGCCCACCGACTACAGCTTCTATACCCTACAGGAAGACCCCCACTATCGTCTTGACTGTACCACGCGTGGCTACTACCAGGCTCCTTGCACGAGCTTCTATTTAGGAGGTGACATGCCCTATCCGCCATTGCCCCCGACGATGGTCACCGACCTGCGCTGGCAGAACGGAAGCGGATGGAGCAACGGAGTCAGCGGATTCACCACCTTTGACCAGACCCAGTCGCAGAGCTATGCCGACGGCAAGAGCGTGGTGTTTGACATCAGCGGCGATAACACGCAGACCATCCAGCTCACCGGACAACTGAAGCCCAAGGCCGTCTATGTGATGAGCCCCAAGGGACACGATTATACTTTCGGCGGCAACGGCACGCTCGAGGGCGACATGGAACTGTGGAAGTCGATGCTCGGCACGACCACCTTCAACAACAACTTCAACTTCACGGGCCGCACCGTTGTCAGTGAGGGCGTGCTCCGGGTAAACGGCGCCATCGCCGGACCGGTGGAACTGCGTGCCAAGGGTTCGCTGGCCGGTGTGACAACGCTCAACGGCGACATCGCCTTTGAGGGCGCGCTCAACTATGAGGGCTGCCGGCTTATGCCCGGCAACGATGACGCTCCGTTTGGCACGATGACTTTCAACAAGAGCCTGACGCTGCCTGGCGAGGTGTATATTGAGGTGAACGCCAAGGACGGTCAGGCCAGCAATATCCGGGTGAACGGCGACCTCACCTTCGAGGGCACCAACTATTTCACCATCGACCAGACTGGCGGCAAGATAGCCGAAGGCACTTACACCTTAGCCGAGTGTACCGGCTCTTTGACGGCCGATGTCAAAAACTTCAAGGTGCGTGGCCTGGACGGTATCAATTTTGATATCCGGGTGGACGGCAAGAAGGTGGTCATCGACATCAACGGCACCCGTGACCCTGCCACCAACGTGGTTTGGACGGGCAGTGACACCAATGTGTGGGACTACAAGAGCGACAACTTCAAGGTGGGCGACAGCAACACTCCGTTTGTGACCGACGATGAGGTGGTGTTCAACGACCAGTCGGGCAACCGCAACATCACGGTCAATGACGCTGTGGTGACCAAGGGCGTGACCTTCGACTTCAATGACGGTACTTACACCTTCAGCGGCGACGGCTACATCAGCGGCACCGGCGCCTTGACCAAGAACGGCAAGGGCGAGGTGAAAATGCTCCTGAAGAACAATGACTATACCGGTGCCACCATCATCAACGGCGGCACGCTGACGGTCAACGAACTGGCCGACGGCGGCAAGAAGAGCAGTCTGGGCGCAGCTCCGGTAGCCAGCGGCAACCTCCAAATCAATGGCGGCACGCTCAATGTGGATGCCGACAATGCGGCCACTGACCGCATCATCACGCTCACCGACACCGCCACCATCAATGTGGCCAACGCCAAGGGCTCGGTATCGCTGAAGGGACAGGTGAAGGGCACAGGCTATCTCGTGAAGTCAGGTCCTGGACAGCTTAACTTCAATTATGGCGGCACCAACGGCTTCAGCGGACTGATACTCCGTGGCGGCAAGGTGTCGCAGGGTATGTGGAACGCCACATTCGGCGCCAAGGGTTCACCGATGGTGCTGGCCGGTGGCGAGATAGCCATGATTGCCAACAGTAGCATGAGCACCGTTCCTGAGTTCAATTACAAGGCGACGGTGGCCGACGGCACGTCGAGCATCGTGCGCAGTTCGGACCGCTGCAGAATTAACGGCAGCTTCAAGGGTACCGGCGAGCTGACCATCTTCTCGACCGGCGTGCGCAGCGACATCGGCTCCGACTTCTCCCAGTTTGAGGGCACGCTGAATGCCGAGGGCGGCAATTTCCGTCTGATGGACGGCGTGAAGGACATGGGCAAGACGAAGCTTGTATTGGCCGACGGCGCTTATGTGGGCCACCACAAGAGTGGTGCCTCTGACGCGACGGCCGTCACCACCAAGATAGGTTCGGTGGCCTCTTCGGCAAAAGACTGTACCTTAGGCAATGGCAAGGATACTTACGAGGTGGGCTACAACAATCAGAGCACTACCTATAAAGGTCTGCTCAAGGCCGCTTCTGTCAAGAAGTATGGCACGGGCACCTGGACTCTGACCACGGCCGGAAGCACCAGCTCCATTGATGTGTATGGCGGTGAGCTCGTGCTGAGCAACGTGGCCATCTCTTCCAATCCCCAGTCGCTCACGTCGGGCTCTATCGTCGTGAGAAACGGTGGAACGCTTTGCGGTACGGGATGTGCCATGGCTGTCACCGTGCAGAAAGGTGGCGTCATCACCGCCGCCGCAACAGACAAGTTTACCGGTACGCTCAGAACCAACGGCAACCTGATGATGATGGACGGGGCGACGATGCGCGTGAAGCTGATGAAGAACTCGTCGGGAAAGAACGCCAACGATAAGTTTAAAATTGGCGGCACCCTTACCCACAACGGTGATACCATCCAGATAGAGGTGGCTGAGGACTACACGCTGGCGGCCGGCGACGAGATTGCCATCTTCACCGCTGATGTCAACAAGCAGAGTGGCACCTATCTGTTGAAGACCGTGTCGCCCGGCAAGACCATCACATGGGACGACTCCCGGTTGCTCTCTGAGGGCGTGCTCGTGGCCAAGGGCGTGGATACTGCCATCCGGCAGGTGGCCATCGACGACGACACGGAAGTGGATGTCTACACCACCGACGGCACGCAGCTGCGCAGTCAGGTGAAGTTCGGACACGCACTCGACGGACTGGCCAAGGGCGTATACATCGTCAACGGTCAGAAGGTAATCAAGCGATAATCTTTTTTTCAAGTTAGTAGAACTGTATGCAAAGGCTTGCGAGGGAGGCTGCTTCAGGCAGCTTTCCTCCTCGCTGATTTCTTATCAGAACAAGACTGTCGATATTTATATTTAGAAGATTCAAAACTACTAAGCATTATAACAATTATGATGATGAAAAACCACAAAATTCAAGCCGTCATGGTTGCCGTGGCCTTGAGTGTTGGCACAGCCGTCGCCCAGGTGCCCGTATTCCTTACGGCAGGCCAGTCGAATGCCGACGGGCGCGAGTATGTCAGCAAGTTGCCGTCTTATATGAAGGCAGGCTATAAGCACTTGAAGTATGCCAACGTGACGAGCAGTTGTGACGGCACGTTTGGCAAGCGCACCTTTGATGACCCCAAAGGCCGGTTTGCCTTCTGCGACGTGACCAACTACTTTATCGACCAGGCCACCACGACCGACTTCTATGCCATCAAGTGTACCTATGGCGGCACGGCCATCGACACCGCCGCCACCTATGCCCACCTGCCGGTGTGGTGTGCCGACGCTCAGTGGATAGCCGCCAACAAGGCCTATCGGGGTGACATCACCACAGGCAAGTCGCTCACCCTCTCGCTCACCGACGGATTTTCCGACCTGGTGGACAAGACTCTGTCGAAGGTGGAAGGCGGCTATGACGTGAAGGCCATCATGTGGCACCAGGGCGAGAGCGACCGTTCCAAGGCCGGCC
>CALGHW010000021.1 GCA_937916075.1 uncultured Prevotella sp. | reverse complement strand
TATCAGGTAAGGCCGCCACTATTTGGGCGTGGCCGGGTCGATGTAATAGACTATTTGCTTCTTGGGCTCCACCAGTTCGCCCCGTTTCATTTTCTCGATGTCCTCCTCCTTGGGCTCCAGTCGCCAGCGCACGATAAACTGCTTGCTCTTCACGCTCTGCTGTTTGTCGTCATAGGGCGTGTAGTAGTTGGTGAAATAGCCCACGCGCTTGTCAAACAGCCGTTTGCGCATGGGCACCTTCGGCAGCAGTACAAACGAGGTGTTCATCTCAAAAGTCTTCACGCCCGTGCCGGTATAAGTCTGTCCGCCGGTATCCTTGCTGCCGTATGTGCGCACCGTCTTCACCTCCGTGTTGATAGGGTAGGTGTGGATGGCTTTGATATAGGAGCGGTCCGTGTTCATCATGGTGATGTTGAGCCTTTTCTTGGTGTTGTCGTCAAATCCCACGGCCATATTCTCCCGGGCGAAGAGCTTGCCTATCTCCACCTTGTAGCTGGTGCCGGCAGAGTCCTTGCGTGTTTTCTCTATCTTGAAGGCTTCCACGATAGGATTCTCGGCGCTGGCTTTCACGGCCTTCATGATAGCCTGTGAGGAGTCGGCCACGGAGAGATAAGTCAGCGAGCGGAGCATCAGTCGGTTGTCGGCAGATTTTTCCCAGTAGAAGGTCTGTTCAGTCACTTCCTCGCCGCCATATACCTGTTCGCCGCTGGGGGTGGCCACATAGCGGGTGATGGCCAGGAAGGGGCGTCCCAACAGTGAGTCGGGCACCAGCCAGAACCATTTGTCACCCTCTTTCTGCACGCTGAAGAGTCCGTTTTTGACGGGGGCTTCCTTTTTCTCGGGGGGTGTTGTTTTCTGCTTTTTCTTGGCCTCGGCCGGTTGCCCGGCGCAGAGGGCCAACGTCATGAGTAATATGATAGATTTGTTCATGTGAGTTTCAAGTTAAGAATTAAAAGTTGGGAATGAAGTATTAAAAGAGTGGCGTTGTTTCCCGCATTTGTGGTCATCCGGAATTATGCGTCATGCAGGATTGACTGCAAGAGATGCTCGCACCCGTCTTCCAGCAGTTCGATAACCAGGTCGAAGCCCTGTGGTCCGCCATAGTAAGGGTCGGGCACTGTGTCCTGTCCCGGGTGGCTTTTGAGAAATCGGGCCATGGGCACCACCTTGTCACGCTCTTCGGCGGTGCGGGCCATGCGGATGATGTCCTGATAGTTCTCCTGGTCCATGGTCACGATGAAGTCGAAGCGGCTGAAGTCGTCGGGTGAGAACTGGCGCGCCCTGCTGCTGAAGTCATAGCCGTGGTCGGCTCCGTGGCTGCGCATCCGGCGGTCGGGCAACTGTCCCACGTGCCAGCCGCCTATGCCGGCTGAGTCAATCAGGAAGGCGTCGGCCAGTCCCCGCTTCTCCACGAGGTGGCGCATGATACCCTCTGCTGCCGGCGACCGGCAGATATTGCCCAGACAGATGAATAACACGCGATGTTTCTTTTCCTTATTGGAGTTCATGAATATTACTGTTTTTTGTTTTTGAATGAAATATTTAGACAAAGGTAATGTCTTTTTCTGTAAACGAATCCGGAAAGAATAATAAATATTAAGGATTAAAGGAAAATAAATGCTTTTTCAATAACTTTTCTTACTTTTGCATACCCAACGACAGTCGCCCTGACACGGTGAATGTATACAAAAAGATAAAGAAAACCATGGACGAAAAACAGCGCATACTGCAACTGCGTCAAACGTTGCACCAGCACAATTATAAGTATTATGTGCTCAACCAGCCCGACATCAGCGATATGGACTTCGACATGATGATGCACGAGCTGCAAGACCTGGAGGCCCGCCATCCCGAGATGGCCGACCCCAACTCACCCTCGCAGCGGGTGGGAAGCGACCTGAACCAGAACTTCCGTCAGGTGGAACACCGTTATCCGATGCTTTCCTTGGCCAACACTTACAATGAGCAAGACGTGGCCGAGTGGTATGACAGCGTCAAGCGCGGACTGGACGGTGAGGATTTCGACGTGTGTTGCGAGATGAAGTACGACGGCCTGTCCATCAGTCTCACCTATGTGGACGGGCGGCTGGTGCAGGGCGTGACCCGTGGCGACGGTGTGCGTGGCGACGATGTGACCGCCAATGTGAAGACCATCCGCTGTATACCCCTCGTGCTGCCCGGGCATGGCTATCCGCGGGAGTTTGAAATCAGAGGCGAGATACTCATGCCCTGGAAAGTGTTTGAGCGGCTCAACGCCGAGCGCGAGGCAGCCGAGGAGCCCCTTTTCGCCAATCCGCGCAATGCGGCCAGCGGCACCCTGAAGAGTCAGAACTCGGCCCTCGTGGCCAGTCGGCAGTTGGATGCCTATCTCTATTACCTCTTAGGTGAGCAATTGCCCACCGACGGCCATTATGAAAACCTGCAGGAGGCCGCCCGGTGGGGATTCAAAATCAGCCAGGGCATGCGCAAGGTGAAGACCCTCCAGGAAATTTACGACTTCATCAACTATTGGGACACGGCGCGCAAGAATCTGCCCGTGGCCACTGACGGTATCGTGCTCAAGGTCAACTCCCTGCGCCAACAGCGCCACCTGGGCTATACGGCCAAGAGTCCCCGGTGGGCCATCGCCTACAAGTTTAAGGCCGAGCGCGAGCGTACCCGGCTGGAGAAGGTCACCTTCCAGGTGGGCCGCACGGGAGCCGTCACGCCTGTGGCCAATATGGAGCCGGTGCAACTGGCCGGCACCATCGTCAAGCGCGCCACGCTCAACAATGAAGACTTCATCCGCAGTCTTGACCTCCATGAGGGCGACTATGTGTATGTGGAGAAGGGAGGTGAAATCATCCCGAAGATAGTCGGCGTAGACCTCGACAGCCGTCCCATCCTCTCCCGGCCGGTGACATTCATCAGCCGTTGTCCCGAGTGCGGCACTCCGCTGGTACGCTATGAGGGCGAGGCTGCCCACTATTGCCCCAACGACACCGGATGTCCGCCGCAGATCAAGGGCAAGATAGAGCACTTCATCTCGCGCCGGGCCATGAACATCGACAGCCTGGGCCCCGAGACGGTAGACGAGTATTACCGCCGCGGCCTGATACACAACATCGCCGACCTGTATGACATCACCGTGCAGCAAATCAATGGCGACGGCAGCAGGGAGCGTTCGGCGCGCAAGATTGTGAAGAGCATTGCCGACTCCCGCCAAGTGCCTTTCGAACGGGTGGTCTTCGCCTTGGGTATCCGCTTTGTAGGCGAGACCTCGGCCAAGCTTCTGGCACGCCATTTCAAGACCATGGATGCTCTGGAGGAGGCCACAATTCAGCAGTTGGTTGACATCGACGGGGTGGGAGAGGTGATAGCCAAGAGCGTCATCGCTTATTTCCACAATCCCGTGAACCGGGAGATTGTAGACCGTCTGCGCGGCTACGGTCTGCAGATGCAGCTCTCCGAAGAACAGCTGACGGGCGGAAGCGACCATTTGAAGGGTAAGTCAATCGTCATCAGCGGTGTGTTCCAAAAGCACAGCCGTGATGAGTATAAGGCGCTGATAGAGCAAAATGGCGGCAAGAATGTGGGCAGCATCAGCTCGAAGACCTCCTTTATCCTGGCCGGTGACAACATGGGCCCGGCCAAGCTCCAGAAGGCCGAGAAATTAGGAATACCTATTGTTAATGAGGACACCTTCCTCGACATGATTAAATAAAAACAAAACAACATGAACATCATCGTATCAGAAGAAATCAAGCGCGTGTGCCCCGGCTTTGTCGGGGCTGCCGTTGAGGCCCATGTGAAAAACACGCCCTTCAGCCAGCCGCTGTGGGACGAGATGGACGCACTCGGCGAACAGTTTCGCCAGACACTGACCACCGAGAGCCTGAAAGACCGGAAGGCTATTGCCGCCACCCGCAGGGTGTATAAGACTTGTGGCAAGGATCCCAGCCGTTACCGTCCGTCGTCAGAGGCCCTCATCCGCCGTATGCTCCAGGGTAAGGCCCTCTACCGCATCGACACGCTCGTAGACCTGGTCAACCTGGCCAGCATTGCCTATGGCTACAGCATCGGAGGCTTTGACGCCGACAAGTTTGAGGGCGACGTGCTCACACTGGGCGTGGGCCGCGAGGGCGAGCCTTATGAAGGCATCGGCCGGGGCATGATCAATATTGCCGGACTGCCCGTTTACCGTGACAGCCGTGGCGGTGTGGGCACACCCACCAGCGACAATGAGCGCACCAAGATGGAGCTGGCCACCACCCATGTGCTCATCCTCGTCAACGGCTACGACGGCGACCGCAGTCAGACCTTGGCCTGTGCCCGTTACCTCCAGGAGCTGCTGCGCAAGTATGCCGATAGTGACGGTGGCACGGTTTCTGTCTATGAATAAATCCTTATTAAATCATTTTAAGAATCTATCGTCTGTTTTATGTGCTTTTTTGTTTACTTTTGCATATTCAAACAACCTTCTTTTTAGATAAGGCTATGCAAGGACCAAACGAAAACAGTAAAATGAGAAAAAAATATGGATTTAAAGCATTTAAAAATTACCCCACATTCGCATGAGCCGGTGGTAGACGAGTATGGCTATCGCGACCCGTCGGCGATAGAAAAGATGAGGCTGCTGGAGAGCATCGACCGGAAAAAGAAAATGAGGAAATGGCTCAACAAGGCTGTTGCAGTGGCCGTCGTCTTGGCGATACTGGC
>CALGHW010000020.1 GCA_937916075.1 uncultured Prevotella sp. | reverse complement strand
CGCACACCACGTTATAGGTGGCCGTGCCGTCAAAGGCGGGGGTGTTCTCCACCCACAGGAAGATCAGGGACGGGACCGTGCCCAGGTTGTGGGTGACGGTCTCATAGACGGCGCTGGTCACTGTCTTGCCCAGCGTCACGGTGCCCTGGGCCATTTTCAGCGTGCCGGTGACCTTTCCCCCGGCCACATACGCCGTCAGGCCCGCCAGGATGTCGCCCGCCGTGGCTGTGGCGTCGCCGGTATCCACTCCGCCGCCGGTGACGATGCCGCTGATGGCCTCCGGGAAGTCCTCGGCGGCAATGGCCGTCCCGCCGCCGGTCTTGCTGCGGATGGCATCCGCGATGGCGCTCAGCAGAGCGCTCAGGGTGCTGTACTTTCCCATCAGTAGCTCGCCTCCATTGCCGCGCCGATGGCCGCTGTAATGGCGGCGCTGACCTGTTCCGCTGTCTGGTAGCCCTTGCCTGTCACGGTGGATTCCACCTGCGC
The DNA here is from genome assembly GCA_937916075.1 of uncultured Prevotella sp. Classification (GTDB taxonomy): domain Bacteria; phylum Bacteroidota; class Bacteroidia; order Bacteroidales; family Bacteroidaceae; genus Prevotella. The sequence goes on along the minus strand of CALGHW010000020.1, from coordinate 4,210 downwards.
CGCCGTCTGGTAGTTGCTGTCGTTGGTGATCTCGGAGGTCTTGGCGGGCACGCGGGTGTTCAGCTTCCGCACGTACACCAGGCCGCTGGCCAGCATGGGTGTGACCTCATAGCTGGCGTTCCCGGCCAGCGAAGCGGAGTTGGCGGAGCTGCCGCCGGGGACGTCGCCCACAAACGTAATGCCTGCCGACACCGTGGTGTACAGCTGCACCTCCGTGGCCGTGGTGTTTATCACCCGGAAGGGATTCACGTTGCCGTAGGTATACGGGATGAACACCCGGGCCTTGGCGCTGAGGGCCGTACCCAACGCCAGCGTCTTGTCGCACAGCAGCAGCTTGTAGCTCTCGCTGCTGCCGCCGGTGGTCAGGTGCTCGTTGAGGTTCACCACCGTGTCCTGCAAATTGTCCACCGTCAGCTGGTTGCCGGAATACCAGGTCTCCTCTGCCGGGTTCCGGCTGAGAAAGCCGGTGATAACGGCCTTGCCAATGGAAGTGTTGGCGGCGCTCTGAACGGACAGCGTTCCCTTTATGCTCACCGCCGGGTCGTCCTCCACCGTCACACCGTCCATGCGCAGGTTTTCAATGTCCAGCGGGATGATAACCCGGTTGGCGCTCTTGTTGACGACGTACAGCTGCTTGATCCGCAGGCTCCCCTTGCCGGACAGCCGCAGCGTGGGATTGGTCTCCCCGGATTTCTGGGTATGCCGCCAGCCGTCCACGCGGACGTCGAAGGTGCCGCCTGCGGCGCTGCTGGTGTAAATGATGGTCTTGGCGTCCGTCTCGATGTTCCGCAGGGTCAGCACGCCGGGCAGGGTGGCCTTGGTGGTGTACAGTGCGAAGCCGCCGATGCCGTTGTTCAGCATCCGCACGTTTTCAATGGTGATGTTGGTGGCCGTGCCCAGATTGGGCTCCACGTCAATGCCGTACTGGGGGGCCGTGCGGTCGGTATAGGTGAAGTCACAGTCCCGCACCACCACGCCGTCCGCCTCGATAATGGACAGGCCGTTGCGGCTGCACTTGTAGGTGCGGATGCGCTCCAGCGTCACGTTCTGGGATATCTCCGCCATGGTCCCGTTGCCGCCCACGCACACGCCGTCACCCCAGGTATACCGGATGTTTACGTCGCTGACATGGACGTTGTGGCTGTTGACGATACGGATGCCGTGTCCGCTCTCGCCGGTGGTGGCTGTGTGGGACTCCCGGTCGCCGACGATGGTCAGGCCGCCCTCAACGGTGACGTTGTTCACGTTGTGGATGTTCAGCACGGCATAGAAATCGCAGCCGTTGGCGGTCAGCTGGAGGGTAGCGGCGTCGAAAACCAGGCGCTGCCCGCTGTGCACCGTCAGGGCGGCGTAGAAATTGTTGTCCGCTGTGGTTGCGCTGACCTTATAGGTCCCCGCGGGGAACAGCACGGTGGAGATGCCCCGTGTGCTGGCCGCGTCCAGCGCCGCCTGGATAGCCGCCGTGTCGTCGGTGGTGCCGTCGCCCGCAGCGCCGTAGTCCCGGACGTTGAGCATGTCCCGGTACTTTTTCCGCCAACCGGTGGGCTTACCGTCTGCATCCACGGCGGATACCATGATCTGATCATCCGCCGCCAGACCGGACAGGCCCATGGAATTATCAGCACCCACCCGGATAAGCTCATCCTGGATGGCGTTGAGGGTGGCAGCGTCGATGACGGTCTGGTTGTCCACAAAGGTTGTCTTGTCAAAGGCCATTGAATCACTCCTTTCGGTGCCCGAATCGGGCACATTACGCATCAACCACGGCCCAAGCGCCGTCTACGACTTTCAGGATTTTGCCGTTGTCGGAGGTTGTGACCGCGGGGAGGGCGACGGAATCAACATAGGATTCTGTCGCAAAATAGCCAAGGTCCCAAGTGTTATTATCATCAGAGCCTATTGTTACAGCACGTCCATTTGGGCAGACAAATCGGATTCCGGCGGGGTCTCCCGATGTCTGTGCGGACTCCAAATAATAGTGTTCCGCACCAGAGTACAAAATCACTTCATGGCCGCTATTTTGCAAAAGTGTTTTGAGTTCAGCATAAGTTTTCTCACAAATAGTATTGCCGTAAGAGGCTTCTTTATAAAACTTTACCAAGATAACCTCTTTAGGGATATATTTCTCTGGGATTTCGGTAACTTGAGTCTCTTGCTTGAAAAATTCGATTTCAGAGCTTGAAATATCATTGGGGCTTACGTCCATGGTCTTGGCGTTGAAGTTCAGTGTAATAGTATGCTCACCCAAAGTGTATTCCGGATGAGTGTTCCTTGGATTATTACACTGGATACTTTCGAAGTAGGTTCTCCCGATTCTCGCCTTATATATGGTGTTGGGACCATATCCAGCACTACTTATAAAGCCTCCATACCCATACCCGGCAGAAGTTTCTACCACATCTTCTCCGCAAATATACTCCTGAGCCCCGATATTTTCTCTCGCCTGTGCTTTTTGTTTGTCGGTGAGGGATTGGGGGTTGAACTGGACGCGGGGAAGCTCGTCCATATCTTTCCTAACCGACTTGATTTTGGTGTTTATGAACTCTTTTAGTCCGTTGACAAGGGTCTTGATGTATTCAACATTCGGTAACAACTCTTAGCGCCCCTTTCGTTTGATTTGGCTTGCCGTGGTTGGAGAAGAACCATTCTTTGAGTCTATACTCCACAACTTTCTTACTTGACCAATTTGCAACGGGGTCGGTTTGGTAATAGACCGTGCGACGAATGAAGCAGCCCTTATTAGCGATGGATTCATCTCCGATATGCTGGACGAGGGCCGGAACCGTGGTGATGATTTCGATGCCAGCAGATTCGGCCCATTGCTGAATACCCCAGTCATCCGGGCATTCGTCATTGAATTGCTCCTTGATATAGGCAAAGCACGGCTCAATGTATTCGACCGGCATCATAATTGCACAGCCGCTTAGAATGTGACACTTCAAGTAAGGAGTATCGAGGCCCTCCACTTCAGGAGTCTTACGCATAAACTCATATGGGAAAAAGGAGATGATGCTCTTAGGATGTGCTTCGGCGATTTGGGTAGCGATGCTTATGAAGTCATCACAGACTTCAACATCGTCAGCAAGTGCGACACGGTGAGTAATGTCATAAGGCACAGGCGCACACCATGCTTTCTTTGCCGTGTACATCATTAATCCGCCATTCGGGCGATCATCGTAATGGATGTGGTCAAGTGTGATACCGAGTTTGCTGGCGGTAGCGGTGATCATGTCATCACGGGCATGAACTCCATAGATATGAATGTCGAGATTCATTTTGAAGTACCTTTAGTCAACTGTGATTCGGAATGAGATGGGCTGGTAGCTATCACCTGCATAGACGTCGCAATAATGTCCGTGAGTATCTTCAGAAATATAAAGCAGGTTGACAAGCCTATACCGCGATGCATCATAGCCACCTGTCGTAGTTGTAGACTTTGGCAAGAAACCATATACCCACAAAATCTTTCCACTCAACAACGCTTCCTTCACCTTATTGCCATAGGCAGTATCAGTAGTGCTATAGTCGGGGTCATCAGGATTGATGATAAACACACCGCCAGAACCTTTAACGGCGCTCATAGGCATTTGGATGGGGTTGCCATTCTCAACTCCCATCACGGTGGTGCCATCGGCGGGGGCCGCTACAGTATCGATTTCGCCGAGATTCTTAAATTTGTATTCGCTCATAGTAATCTCCTTAAATAGTATAGATTTCGCCGATGGGCGAGGTATAGAAAGTTCCGTTCTGCTGAACAGGCACAATAATACCTGATTCGGAGAGCGCCATAATAGCATCCAGCCCATTGGATGCTTGCAGATACTTTTCGTCCAGCTTATGCACTGTCCCGTCATCGTCCACCCAATGCGTCCTATTCTTCACATAATCCTTTGCTGTGGGGTCGTTCTGGTTCCAGTCGGGATTCTCGATCTGGCTCATGCGCTCCATCAGCTGGTCGTACACGTCGGGGGTGGGGTTGGCGGGAGCGCCGCTGGCAGACCGCACAGACGCCAGCGCACGCAGGAGCGCCATGCGGCTGGTGTGGATGTCTCCGGCATAGAGTCCAATCTGGACGCATCCGGGCACAGGCACCGGCGGCAGTGCTACGCTGTCACCGGTAAACACGGTGTCGGCGTAGGTGCTGTCCATGTAGATCACGCGCATGGTCTTGGTGTCGTATGCGCTCCATTCCTCGTCCAGGTCCCAGTGT
>CALGHW010000019.1 GCA_937916075.1 uncultured Prevotella sp. | reverse complement strand
ATGGCCTTCTCCATCTCATGCACCAGCCGCCAGCCGCGCGGCACAGAAAAAAATGGGGTGGAATACTTCTTCCTCACGCCCGATGAGTTTCGCCAGCGCATCGCCCGCGACGAGTTCTTGGAGTATGAGGAGGTATACAAAGACCGCTTCTACGGCACACTCAAAGCGCAGGTGAACAGCCAGCTGGAACGTGGTGAGAATGTCGTGTTCGACGTCGATGTCAAAGGAGGCTGCAACATCAAGCAGTATTATGGCGACCGAGCACTGAGCGTATTTATCCAGCCACCGTCGGTGGCCGAACTGCGCCGCCGGCTGGAAGGCCGCGGCACCGACGCGCCTGAGGTTATCAACCAGCGCATCGCCCGGGCCGAGTTTGAACTGGGCTTCGCCCCGAAGTTCGACCGGGTGGTGGTCAACGACGACCTGCAGCGGGCCGAGGAGGAAGCGCTCGCCATCATCAAGGACTTCCTGGCCCGATGACGCGCACTGGCATCTTTGGCGGCTCGTTTAACCCCATCCACAACGGCCACGTGCAACTGGCCCGCCATCTGCTCGACGAGGCCAGGCTGGACGAGATATGGTTTATGGTGTCGCCGCAGAATCCCCTGAAGGCGCAAGCCGACCTGATGGACGAGCGGCTGCGTCTGGAACTGGTGCGCCTGGCCCTGGCCGACGACCCTCGGCTGGTGGCCAGCGACTATGAGTTCCGCCTGCCACGCCCATCGTACACCTGGAACACGCTCCAGCACCTCTCGACCGACTATCCCGACCGCACGTTCACACTCCTGATAGGGGAGGACAACCTGCGCTGCTTTGACCGCTGGGCCCATGCCGCCGACTTGCTCCGCGAGTATGACATCGTGGTCTATCCCCGCGGCCACAAACCCATCGACACGGCGACACTGCCGCCACGCGTACGCCTGGTCAACACCCCGCTTTACGACATCAGCAGCACCGAGGTGCGCCGCCGCATCCGCGAGGGCGAGCCATGGGACACACTGGTGCCCAAGGCCGTGTATGAGCGGATGAGCGAAATCAGCAAGCAATAGAAACCCAAAAGGGCAAAAGCATTGAGAACGAATGCTTTTGCCCTTTTTATTGGCATATAACAAGAAAATCCCTTCGTAATGTCCAAAGAAACAACTTGAACATTCCTTACCTTCCGAAATCCCCTTTCAGGGTGCGCTTGATGCGTCGGATGGCCTTGGCCCAGAAAGAGTTAGTACGGGCATAATAGCGCACATAAGCCTGTCGGGCCTCCACATTCTCCTCGACAGGCGAAATCCGCCTCACCTCGATGCGGTCCATACACAGGCGTGAGGCATAGAGGTTGCCGCCACCACAATTGGTGCCGCTGCCGTCGAAACCCATGTTCTGCACCAGCGACCGCCCCACATTGAGCGACAGGATGCCGTCGAGGAAGAGACTGGCGTTCCAGCGGATGGCCCACGAATTGTTTTGCCCGGCTATCTGGCGGCGCAACATGCGGGTATAGCCGTAACGCCCGTCGAAGTCAAACCGGCGGGTCAGCCGGCGGCGCAGCAGCTCGTCGAGCAGTTGCTGCCCATTGGGATTGAAGTGGCGCCAAGCCCGCTGCCAGGTGGCCCAGCCCCAACTGCCAGTCCAGAGAATCAGGAAGGTGTCGGGCAACGACGGGTCCTGGGTGAAGTCGCAAGCCTGGATATGGCCCACGCGCGGTTCGTCCTTATACAGCTCTAAGGCGTCATTCATAAACTCGAGGAAGTGGGGAGCCACCAGGAGGTCGTCCTCCAGCACGATAACCCGCCCGTAACGGTCGGTCATGGCGGTCACGCCGTCGATGATGTTGCGGGCCAGCCCCCAGTTGTCCTCCCGCTCAACCACGGTGACACGCTTGAATCCCGTGACGGCATGCACCAGCTGCCTCACGCGGGCCACCGCCTCACGGTCGGCCTCCGTCTTGGGAGCGTCCGAATAGATAAACAAGTCGCTCTCAGCGGCCAGAGGATTCTGCCGCAAGGCCTCTAAGGTATGCCTCAGATGGTCGGGCCGGTTGTAGGCGAAGAGCAGAATGGGTGCGTATGTGTTCATAATCGATGAAGATGTTTTGTCTTGCGACAAGGTGAAAAATAATCCTGTAGGGACATAACAAGGTGCTAAGTTACAAATTATTTTTGGTTTTGCCAGCCATTGGGAAAAAAAAAGTGAATTACTTTGTCATTCCACTCATTTGCAGTACCTTTGCAGTTCGGATAGGCCCTTTGGTAAAGAGACAAGCCCCTGTCATTGACGGCACTTGCCGCGGCCGCCTGTCCACCAGCAAAGAGTATTAACACCTAAAAAGAAAGAAAAAAGACATGTCATATCTATTCTCTTCAGAATCAGTGTCAGAGGGACATCCCGACAAAGTGTCCGACCAGATTTCCGATGCCATCCTCGACCAGTTTTTGGCCTACGACAGCAACGCCCGCGTGGCTTGCGAGACCTTTGTGACCACCGGCCAGGTGGTGCTTATGGGCGAAGTGAGCAGCGACGAGTATATCGACCTGCCCACCATTGCCCGCAACACCATCAAGAAGATAGGCTACACCAAGGCCGAATACCAGTTTGACGGTGATTCCTGCGGCATTCTCAGCGCCATCCATGAGCAGAGCGCCGACATCAACCGCGGCGTGGACAACGGCACCGACGACGATCAGGGCGCCGGCGACCAGGGCATGATGTTCGGTTATGCCGTCAACGAGACAGAGAACTACATGCCCGTCACGCTCGACCTGGCCCATCTGCTGATGACCACCCTGGCCGCCATCCGCAAGGAAGGCAAGCTGATGACCTACCTGCGTCCCGACGCCAAGAGCCAAGTGACCGTGGAATACAACGACGACAACATCCCCACGCGCATCGACACCATCGTGGTGTCCACCCAGCACGACGAATTTGCCTCCGACGAGGCTATGCAGCAAACCATCCGCGAGGATGTCATCAACATCCTGATACCCCGCGTGAAAGCCCAAATACACTCGCAGAAGGTGCTCGACCTCTTCAACGACGACATCAAGTATTATGTCAACCCCACGGGCAAGTTTGTCATCGGTGGCCCCCACGGCGACACCGGCCTGACCGGCCGCAAGATTATCGTTGACACCTACGGAGGCAAGGGAGCCCACGGCGGCGGCGCCTTCAGCGGCAAGGACAGCAGCAAGGTAGACCGCTCGGCCGCCTATGCCGCCCGCCACATCGCCAAGAACCTCGTGGCCGCCGGCGTGGCCGACGAGATACTGGTACAGGTGAGCTATGCCATCGGTGTGGCCAAGCCCATGAACGTGTATGTCAACACCTACGGCCGCAGCCACGTGCAGATGACCGACGGTGAGATAGCCGCCAAGATAGACCAGATGTTCGACCTCCGCCCGAAGGCCATCGAGCGCGCCCTGAAGCTGCGCCAGCCGATGTTTAGCGAGACGGCCGCCTACGGCCACATGGGCCGCAAGCCCGAGACCGTGGTGAAGACCTTCACCAGCCACTACCACGAGACCAAGACCATCGAGGTAGAGCTGTTCACCTGGGAGAAGCTCGACCTGGTGGACCAAATCAAGAAAGAGTTCGGACTGTAATCATCACGTTTCCATCCAAAGATGTCATTGCAACAGGATTCAATAGCACACGAGGAGCCCATTGCGGTGGAGACACCGGTGGAACCCCGACAGGTCAAGCCGCAGCACCCTTATCAGGTGCTGCGGCAACTGCCTAAGGACGCCACGCCGGCCCAGCAGGACTCTGCCATTCAGGCCGCGTTCCAGCCCAAGGAGATTAATTACAGTTCGCGCCCGGACACGCTCCACCTGCCCGGCCACGACGCCGGCAAGAGCATCAAGGACGTGAGCCTGCCGCAATATTACAAGGAGAGCTTCTTCTCGGCCGACACCCTGTTTCACCCCGAGCTCAACGGTGGACGCTATGGTGTGGCGGGCGACCCGATGCCCTACTCACTGCGCAGCGACAACGTCATCTCGCTGCTCTTCATCATCTGCTTCGTGGTGGGGATGATAGCCTTCGCCAAGTCACGCCGCTTCATCCTGCGCCAGTCCAAGCACTTCTTCTATGTACCCCGGTCGGAGACCTCGGCCATCACGGAGACCTCGTCGGAAGTAAGGTTCCAGTTCTTCCTCGTTTTGCAGACCTCCTTGCTGCTCTCTTTGTTGCAATATTTCTATACCCAGCACCATATCGGCACCACTTTCATCCTGTCGTCCGAATACCAGCTCATCGCCATTTATTTCGGCATGTGGGCGGGCTACTTCCTGCTCAAGGGACTGCTCTACACGCTGGTCAACACCGTCTTCTTCGGAGCCCGCAAAAACCTGCAGTGGATCAAGGCCCTGCTCTTCATCACGGCCATGGAGGGGGTGGTGATGCTGCCGCTCGGACTGCTTCAGGTATATTTCAACATGTCTATCGAAAGCGTGATGACCTACTTCATCGCAGTGCTGATATTCGTTAAATTATTGACATTTTATAAGTGTTACATTATATTTTTCAGACGAACGGGAGTGTTTCTGCAAATAATTTTGTACTTTTGTGCCCTCGAAATAATACCGTTGGCCGCCGTATGGGGCGCCATGGTTATGATGGGTAATTATCTGAAAATAAACTATTAGGCACCGATGATAAAGAAGATTTTGGTTTCACAGCCCAAACCAACCAATGAGAAATCGCCGTATTTCAGCCTCGCCGAGAGGTTTGGCGTAGAGTTCGTTTTCCGTCCTTTCATCAAGGTTGAAGGATTAGACTCGAAAGAATTTCGTCAACAAAAAGTCAGTATTCCCGAGTATACTGCAATCGTGTTTACCTCACGTCACGCCATCGACAATTTCTTTAAGTTGACCAAGGAGCTGCGAATCCCTATCCCCGAGAGTTTGAAGTACTTCTGCGTGACAGAAACCATTGCGCTCTACATCCAAAAATATGTGCAATACCGCAAGCGCAAGGTATTCTTTGGCAACACTGGCAAGATAGACGACTTGATTCCCACAATGGTGAAACACAAGACCGAGAAGTATCTCGTGCCCATGAGCGATGTACACAGCGACAGCGTGACCAAGCTGCTCGACGCCAAGAAGCTCAACCACCGCGAGTGCGTGATGTACCGCACCGTGAGCAACGACTTCACACCCGAAGAGGTGAAAAACTTCGACTACGACATGCTGGTGTTCTTCAGTCCGGCCGGGGTGGACGCCTTGGTCAAGAATTTCCCCGACTTCGACCAGACCAACGTGGCCATCGCCACCTTCGGTCCCGCCACGGCCAAGGCCGTCAAGGATGCCGGTCTGCGTCTGGACCTGGAAGCTCCCACCGAGAAATATCCTTCCATGACAGGTGCGTTGCAGCACTATCTCCTGGAACAGGAAGAAGACTAAATAAGAACGAGACAAGAAGGCTGGTTGCCCACAGCATAGCCCCTATTAGGCATGAACATGAATCATGAATTAAGTCATACATTCTGCAAGCAAGAGCGGATGGTCAGCCGGAAGCTGATGGAACAGCTCTTTGGCGGAGGGCACAGCCGTTCGGCGGCAGCTTTCCCTGTACGGGCGGTATATATGGAGACCGGGCGGGCGGTGACCGGAGTGCCGGTACAGGTGCTCATCTCCGTCTCCAAGCGTCATTTCAAGCGGGCCGTCAAGCGCAACCGGGTGAAACGACAGTTGCGGGAGGGCTACCGGCTGAACAAGCAGATTCTGATCGACGCGGTCAACCTGAAGCGTGAGGACAAGTCGATTGCCCTCGCCTTTATCTGGCAGGCCGACCGTCTGTATGAGACCCGCGAGGTGGAGGCCAGCGTGAAGCTGCTGCTCCAGCGCATAGCCGAACGCCTATGAGTGCCCCGTGGTACAGATGGGTCCGCCAGGGGATGACAGCCTTGCTGTGTATGCCCATCCTGTTTTACCAGCGGTGCATATCGCCTTTCACCCCGCCGTCCTGCCGCTTCACACCCACCTGCTCCGAATATGCCCGACAGGCCCTGCTGAAGCATGGCCCCGTGAAAGGACTGTGGCTGGCCGTGCGCCGACTACTCCGCTGCCATCCATGGGGCGGAAGCGGTTATGACCCCGTGCCCTGACACCCTTTTATTACATTATAGAATCACAATTATACAAAAGAATAATCATGAAGAAGAATTTTGTTGAAGAACTGAAATGGCGCGGTATGCTGGCACAGATGATGCCCGGCACCGAGGAACTGTTGCAGAAAGAGATGGTGACCGCCTATCTGGGCACCGACCCCACTGCCGACTCCCTCCACATCGGACACCTCTGCGGCATCATGATGCTCCGCCATCTGCAACGCTGTGGCCACAAGCCCATCATCCTGGTGGGCGGCGCTACCGGTATGATTGGCGACCCGTCGGGAAAGAGCCAGGAACGCAATCTGCTCGACGACAAAACCCTCTATCACAACCAGGAGTGCATCAAGAAGCAGGTATCCAAATTCCTTGACTTCAACGGCACCGAGCCCAACAAGGCCGAGATGGTGAACAATTATGACTGGATGAAGAACTTCACCTTCCTCGACTTCGCGCGTGAGGTGGGCAAGCACATCACCGTCAACTATATGATGGCCAAGGAGAGCGTGCAGCAACGACTCAACGGCACCGCCCGCGACGGTTTGTCGTTCACAGAGTTCACCTACCAGCTCCTTCAGGGCTACGACTTCCTCTACCTCTACCAGCACTATAACTGCAAGATGCAGCTGGGCGGCAACGACCAGTGGGGCAACATGACCACCGGCACCGAGCTGATACGCCGCACATTGGGCAACGACGTGGAGACCTATGCCCTGACCTGCCCGCTCATCACCAAGGCCGACGGCAAGAAGTTCGGCAAGACCGAGAGCGGCAACATCTGGCTCGACCCCAAGCGCACGTCGCCCTACAAGTTCTACCAGTTCTGGCTCAACGTGAGCGACAGCGACGCCGAGCGCTACATCAAGATATTCACCAGCCTCGACAAGGAGACCATCGACGGTCTCGTGGCCGAGCATCAGCAGGACCCCGGCCGCCGTATTCTCCAGAAGCGCCTGGCCGAGGAGACCACCATTCTGGTACACTCCAAGGAAGCTCTCGATGCTGCCATCGAGGCCAGCAACATCCTCTTCGGCAAGTCTACCAAAGACAGTCTGCTGAAGCTCGACGAGCAGACCTTCCTCGACATCTTCGAGGGTGTGCCTCAGTTTGAGGTGGGCAAGGACAAGCTCGGACAGCCTGCCGTAGAGCTCTTCACCCAGGATGCGGCCATCTTTGCCAGCAAGGGCGAGATGCGCAAGCTCGTACAGGGCGGCGGCGTGTCGCTCAACAAGGAGAAGCTGTCGGCCTTCGACCGCCCCGTCACGTCCGACGACCTCATCGACGGCAAGTATCTGCTCGTGCAGCGCGGCAAGAAGAACTATTATCTGATTATCGTGAAGTAAAGAAAACGAGTCATCTCAATCATACGCAGAGACGCGGAGACACAGAGTGCTTCTATCGAGGCTCTGTATCTCCGCGTCTCTGTCGTTTGCCACACATCCTTTCATTCATCGCTCAAGAAAAATACCATTTCCCATGAAACAGCGTCTGCTTTATCTTCTGAGGTTTTACCTCCTCATCCTGGCCTTCTTTGTGGTCCAAAAGCCTGTCTTCCTGTGGGCCGACACACCCGCCGGACATTCCTACGGACTGGCGGATGCCTTGCGGGTAATGGGCCACGGCCTGCTGCTCGACATCCCCGTCACGGGCTATTTAGTGGCCTTGCCCTTACTGCTCATCCTTGTGTCGGCCTGGCTGCCCTGCCGTCTGGCCCTGCGGCGGATAACCCTGCCTTACTATATCGTGGTGTCGCTGCTGGTCTGCCTGGTGTTCGTGGCCGACCTCTCGCTCTATCCCTTTTGGAAGTTCAAGCTCGACGCCACCATTTTCTATTATATCGACTCGCCCAAAGACGCCTTTGCCAGCGTATCCTTCGGTTATCTGCTGCTACGCCTGTTGCTCATTGTGGGCTATATGGCCCTGACGGCAGGCTGCCTGTGGCGCATCACGCCCCATACGCTCATACCCCTTCCGTCGGTCAAGACGCGGGGCATCCTGACAGGCATCCTGATTGTGGCGGTGGTCCCGCTGGCCATCTCCATCCGTGGCGGTCTGGGCGAATCAACGGCCAATATCGGCAAGGTGTATTTCGCGGACGATGAATACCTCAACCACTCGGCCGTCAATCCCTGTTTCAGCCTGATTGCCTCGCTCGACAAGGCCGATAACTATGCCGACGAGTTCAACTACCTGCCTGAGGCCGAGCGGCGCCAACTCTTCGAGGCTCTCTATCCCGCACACCCTGAATCGCCCGACACCACCTCGCTGCTCACCACCCGCCGGCCCAACGTGCTGGTTATCCTGATGGAGAGCTTCGGCGGACAATTCATCGAGGCCGTCAGCGGACGGTCGGACATCGCGCCCTGCTACAACCGACTGGCCCGGGAGGGCATCTTCTTCACCCATTGCTACTCGTGCTCCTTCCGCACCGACCGCGGCACGGTGAGCACCCTGAGCGGCTATCCCAGCTTCCCCACACTGTCGGTGATGAAGTTGCCGGTGAAGAGCCGCACACTGCCCTGCCTGGCCCAGTCGCTCAATGAGGCTGGCTACCAGAGCAGCTTCCTGTATGGCGGCGACATCAACTTCACCAACATGCAGAGCTATCTCCGCACCGGCGGTTACACGGACATTGTGAGCGACGTGGACTTCCCCGCAGCCGACCGCAAGGACAATCCCTGGGGTGTCAACGACGACCGCACCTTCGACCGGCTATACCAGATGATGGAGGCCCAGCGCCACACGCCGTGGCACATCGGCTTCCTCACCCTCAGCAGCCATGAGCCCTTCCAGGTGCCTTACCACCGGCTCAAAGAGCAGATACCCAACGCCTTCGCCTTCACCGACGCCTGTCTGGGCCAATTTGTGGAGCGCATCCGCAAGACACCTCTGTGGAAGAATCTGCTCATCGTCTGCATTCCCGACCACGGATTCCACTATCCCGAGAACATCGACGCCGAGCAGCACCACCACAACACCATGCTCTGGCTGGGCGGTGCCGTGAAACGCCCGATGGTGGTCAACACGCTGATGAACCAGAGTGACATGGCCGCCACGCTGCTGGCCCAACTGGGCATCAGCCATAACCAGTACACCTTCAGCCGCGATATCTTCCATCCGGCCTACCAGCGTTATCCCTTTGCCTACTTCACCGACAAGGAGGGCTTCGGACTGACCGACAGCACAGGCTGCTCTTATTATGACATCCCAAGCGACCGCCCCATCATTGACCGCCCGGCCCATGAGAAAGCCGACCCACAGGCTGCCGCCCTCCGCATCCGCAAGGCCAAAGCTATCATACAGAGCTTCTACGACGACATCGGAAAACGGTAATGTCTTACCGGCGTGGCAAGCGCATGGCCTACAAACGACTTTCCACCCATCAAAAAAAGAGCTGCCCGCATGGACAGCTCTTTTTTTGATGGGATATTTTCATGGTTGCGGGTTCGTTGTGGATTGGCTGCAGACTGGCCTCTCTAAGCGTGTGCCGTCCATGCAGACAGTGTCAGTGCGTCAATGGCCCACTGTCAGTTTGTTGGTGGTCATCCGGGTCATATACGACTGGATGATAGCCTTCAGCTCACGCGCCATCGACTGCGCCACGGCCGGTTCCCGGTCTGCGAGATTGTGCTGGAGCAGCAGATCGGTGCGGAAACGGTAGAGTGCCTTGACTTGCTGGCCGTCAAACTGGAGCAGGTAGTCGCCCTTAATATACTGGTAGATGCCGTTGTTATAGTTGACGGCCCAGGTGTCCTTGTCCGGGGTATGCAGCAGGTCACAGCCAAAGGCCACATAAGGCTGGTCGTATCCCAAGTAGCCTAATACCGTGGGCATGATGTCTATCTGCTGGGCGATGGCGTCCCGCATGCCCGGCTTGAGGTCGCCGCTGGGGTCGAAGAAGATGATGGGCGAACAGAATCCGCCCAAGTCGGTCTGGTAATAGGCATGGTCGCTCAGGTTGGTATGGTCGGAGGTGATGACAAAGAGGGTGTTCTTGTACCACGGCTGCTTCTTGGCCGTGTCAAAGAAGCGGCGCAGGGCATTGTCGGTATAGCGGATACACTTGTGGATGACGATACCCTCCTCGGGGAAGCGCTGCTTATACCGGTCGGGAATGACATAGGGATGATGTGACGAGGCCGTGAAGACAGCCGTCATAAACGGTTGTTTGAAGTCGCTCATCTTGGTGGCGTAAAACTGCAGGAACGGCTCGTCCCAGATGGCCCAGGTACCGTCGAAGTCCTTGTCGCCGCCAAAGCGTTTGTCGGCATTATATTCCGTCCGTCCGAAATAGTCGCTGAAGCCTGTGGCCCGGGCAAAAGCCTGGAAGCCCATCGAGCCGTTTTCGGCACCGTGGAAGAAGGCCGAGTAATAGCCTTTCTTCTTCAGCTCGCCGGCCAGTCCGCTCACGTCGTTCATCGAGGCGGGTGTGAGGAAGAATGGCTCCACAAACATCGGTATGCCCGACAGAATGGAGGGCATGCCGTCGATGCTCTTCCTGCCGTTGCAGTAGGAGTAGAGGAAGGTGGTGCTGTGCTGCATGAGCGAGTCTACAAAGGGTGTGTAGCCCTTATACTGGCCGTTGTCGAGCCAGTGGTTGTAGCCGCCGATATACTCGCGGCCAAAGCTCTCCACGATAAACACCACCACATTCTTGCGCCGGGGCTTGAGGCTGTCTATGGGCTGGTGGACAGGGGAGTAGATGGCGTCCAGCTCCTGGGCTGTGTAATATCCGGGCACCACAAAGACGGGCTTGTCGATGGTGCGGATCAGGGAGAAGGGGGTATTGAGCACCAAGGCCGCCTCTTGCGGCCGGTCGGCATACTGGTTGGCATTGCTGATGGTGATGGGGCGCACGGCCGTGGTGGCTCCGCCCCGCATACCGCAGACACACAGTGGCACGAACACCGCCAGGCACAGGGTCTGCGCGCCATAGTAGGCCGCCACGCGGCGGGGCTGCATAGGTCTGCGCAGGGCTTGTGGCCGCTCGCCGGGCCGGGGCATGAAGTAGCAGCGCCACAGGCCGTAGATGAGGGCAACGCCGATGAGCACAAGATACCAGTGGCGCAGCAGCTCCACACCGAAGATGGAGCCGAGGTTGTGCTCGTTGCTGAACTCGGAGAACACGGTCACCGTGGTGCGGCGGCCGGTATACTGGAAGTACACGGCATCGGCCAGGTTGGCCACGACGCAGAGGGCGTTGCACACCACAAACACCCACCGGGCCATCCGCTGCCACCAGTCGGTCTCCTTGTAATGTAGCGGCAGGAGCATCAGCAGGGCATAGAGGGCATTGGTGTAAAGGATGGCCGAGGTGTCGAAAAACCATCCGCCACGGAGTATCTCGCCCAAGGAGGCCCATGACAGGTCCATGGAGAAGGTGCTCCAGTTTTCAAACAGGTAGACGAAGCGGCAAATCTCGTAGACCACATAAACCAAGGCCAGGTTGAGCGCCAGGCAGAGGGGCGACGAGAAGAGATTTCTTCTGATTTTCATTGTCATATTTCTCTTGTTTCTTTGATGTTTTTTCTTTATTGCCGATTGCCTTGATTTGTCTGGGCATACGGACTATGCGGTCACAGCCGCCGGATGTTCTTCACCTGGGTGCCCTTGACGATGTCGCGGCCCACATGCTTGGTGGCCCGCGGCAGCGTGAGCTGCGAGAGGCGGGAGGCGTTGGCGAAGGCGCCGTTGCCGATGGTGGTGAGCATCGGGGGCAGGTATACGTCGGTCAGGTTGTGGCACGAGTTGAAGGCGTTGGCACCGATAGTCTTCAAGCCGAAGGGCAGGCTCACCGCCGTCAGACTGAAACAGGCCGAGAAGGCCTTGGCCTTGATGTCGGCCACCATCGAGTGGATGTCCACACGGTTGAGGCGGCTACAGGAGGCGAAGGCGCAGGTGCTTATCTCGGGCAGCGTGAGCGGCAGAGAGACATAGGTGAGGTTTTCACAGCCATAGAAGGCGGAGTCGGGCAGGGTGAGGATAACTGCCTCGCTGAGGTCTATCGTGGCCAGGTTGCCAGGAATGTGGCGGCCGTTCCGCCGGCCGCCGGCCATCTGCCGGAGCAGGGCGATGTCGCGGCCGTTGATGGGTCCCACCACCTTGATGTGGCGCAGCGTGCGGCGGTCGGCGGCCGTGATGAGGCTCTGCAGGCGGCCCGGCTGACTGACGGTATAGCGGCGTATGGCCGGCCGGTAGCCCTGCGGGGCGATGTCCACCAGCATGCGCTGGTTGAGCCGGTAGCCGTCCAGCTGGTCGGGGTCATAATAGCCGTTGCGCTTGCCGCCCCAGCCGAAGTTGACGTGCACCAGCGAGTCGCGGCAACCGTCGATGATAAACACGTGGGCGGCCCGGGGGCCTTTCTCGCCCCGGATGATGACGGGTCGGCCGCCTTTCAGCTCTTGGTAAATCAGGCTCTTCCAGGTGCGGTCGCCCTGTGTGCCGGTATAGTTGGCGCGGTCGGTGATGGCCATATAGGGGGTGTAGCCGAAGTATTTTTTCAGTCCCGTCACCACGTCGTTCAGCTTGGTGGCGCTGGCTGTCTGTCCATAGTCGGTATGGGCGGCCCGCCCGCAGTCGGCTATGAGCCGGGCCACGGCGTCTTCTTGTTGGGCGGTCACACTGTCGGCATACACGTCGAACATCAGGTCCCACCGGTAGGCTGAGCCCAACTGGGGGCTCGACGGCGGATAGCTCCACCGCCTCATCACCTGCGACATCACCAATGGGCCACACCCGGCATAGGCCCTGACGGTGTCGTGGCGTGTCACGGGGCAACGCTTGTTAAACGGGGCGTCCTGCCCCCACACAGTGTGGGTGAGCGGCTTCACCTCGGAGGGGAAGACGTAGCGTCCCTGGGCCACCGCCATTCCGGCTGCGGCCACAAGCAGGAGGATACTCAAGAGATGTTTTTTCATCGTCATGCAAAATTAGTGATTATCCCTGAATCCCGAAACAAAAGGGCGGTGAAATATCTTTTTTGATTCTTTTATTTCGTCAACTCGGATTTTTCCACTACCTTTGCACATCCAAGCCATCCCTCCGTGGAGGGCCGCTTGCTCTGATAGTTCAATGGATAGAACAACTCTCTCCTAAAGAGTAGATCCGGGTTCGATTCCCGGTCGGAGTACTTCGTGAGGAGGCCGCCTGTTTGGTTGCCCTATTTTTCTTTCTCCCCCTCCATTTCTCTTGCGTGATGATTTAAGTTCCCGTTTGGGGAGCGTGTACATTTGTACTGCTAAAATATAAAAATATTTCATATTCGTTCAAAGCATCCTTCGGAGCACCTGAAACGGCTAAAATGAGAAAGTTGCCTGATTACGAAGAGAAACCTGCCAAGTTTCTCCCTGAAATCAGGCAACTTTCTCTTCATAATCAGGCGACTTTATTTTCTTAGTACGAATGGATGTAATAAAAAATCATCATCATACATATTATCTCATCACGTCCATGATAGTGAGTACGGTGTCTCACCGCACCATGGCAAAGGCTGTCTGTCAGCATCTGATGATTTGAAATCAATGGCCCCCTATAATTATGCGGTGAGACACCACACCTACTACCTTTTTTCAACGGTACAGATTGGCTATTTTTGCGTACTCCCATACAAGTGGCAGTCGGGATGGGAAAAGAAACCCTCGCATCCCCTCCTTTACCAAAGGAGGGGCAGGGGTGGTTTGACAAAAAGGTTCGACCTATTTAAACATAAGTAGGTACTCAAAATTAATCGCATATATGAATCTCACCCAAAGAAGTGATGCTTTTATATGCCTCTACACTCTCTTTCGGCCCGTATGTCCAGCTCTCATCAGTCGTGTAGCCCGCTACACTCCCTCTTCGGAGCTGAACATACAAGCCAAAATAGAGCATAGAATCATATAAATTAATTTTGAGCACCTACTTAAAATGGAACCGCTGATGTTTATCGAACCTTTAAGCGGGTGCGATGAATAGATGACGAGCCCAAGGGGCTATATCATACCAAGCGTTCTCCCCATGACAAAATCCGCAGAAGGGCATATCCCTTGTCTCAAGAGATATGCCCTTCTGCAGATTTGTTTTTTGGAGAGGATGGCCCTTGCGGGCCACCCTGTTTTTTTTACTTGTCCTCCTCGTCGTCAATGTCCCAGATGCTGCCGCTGACGGTGGTCTTGCCTAAGGCCTCATCATAGGCGTTGCCTGTTTGCACTTTGTTGGGATCATAGATTATCGTGAGGTCACTGCCGGCGAGCAGAGGTGTCTCCATGCTCATCACGATGACATTGAGCTGTGGCTTGATATATTTCTTCATGATTAATGTCCTTTCTATATTGTTTCTTTGTTGATTGGGTTGACACGGATTATCTCACTACATACTTCTTACCGTTCATCAGGTAGATGCCCTTGGCCAGTCCGTTGAGGCTGCTGCCCACGCGCTGTCCGTTGAGGTTGTACACCTGTCCGTCAGCCTTGAGGCTCATGCCGTCGATAGTCACGCTGTCGATGCTGGTATCGATGCCGCCGAAGCTCAGCTTGGCGCCGCTCGTGCCGGCTGGCACCTTGAAGTAGGCGCGGAATCCCTTGATGGTATTGCCGGTCGTGCTCGGCATCTTCAGCTGTGCGCCTGCGGCGAGGAAGAGGTTGGTGCCGTCGGTGGCCAGTGTGGCAGGGCTGTAGGTACCGATGAGCTGGAAGCCTTCATCTTCTGTACTTGCTGAAGCGGCCTCATCTGTTATTACGTCAATCTTATCAAAGGTGAGTTCGCTCTTGTCTTCGGCTGGCTTGATAAGATAAGGCTTTGTAGCATTCATCTCGTCTACAGTCATGAAGTACAGCACACTGTTTTCCACACCCAAGAACTCATAAACCTCAGTTCCCTCGCCAAATGTCGTGGCAATCTGCTCGGCCGACAGGTCAAACGGCAAGCAGATGGTGTTCAACTGGTCTTTGGCCATCTTACGGGTAATCTTGACCGACTTGTTTTTATCGAGTGTAGGCGTACAGTCTTTCGTGTCGTCAAAGGTATAGTCGTAAGTCTTTTCACCATAAGTGACTGTGACGGAGGTCATCTGAAGATTCGTGGAACCTACGGTAAACGTTACAGCAGACGCACTGCCTTCCCATACGCCAGACTTGGCACTTGTAGAAGTATATGTATTAGGGTCTGCTGTTAGAGTTTGGGCTCCCTTTTCTGCCGCAATTTCTATCTTCTTGATGGTCACGCCAGCAGGAGCGGAAACGGTCATCGTTCCACCATTTCTATATACTCTTAGAGTCTTATCGTTATCATAATATTTGGGGGCATTAGTTCCTCCTTTTGTCAAAACCAATGAGAAGCCATCTTGGCTGACCTCATACACCTCTTGTGCATTCTCATATCCCATTGTAGAGAAGTCAAACGTCACCTCTTTCTTGTTCGGGTCGGTAACGGTCAGTGTGAAGGAAGCGGAGGCTTCGGTATAAGTGTCATCACCGGCAAAGGTGGCGGTGATTTTGGCGGTGCCTTCCTTGTCCATCAACACTACAGTACCATCCTCGTCCACCAAAGCCACCTCCTCGTTGTCGCTGGTGTAGGTGATGGTCTTGCCGGCGAGGATATCCTCACCATTGGCAGTCAGCGTCAAGGTCGGGGCGGTGAAATCATTGTCGCCCACATGAGTCGTTGCCGTTTCGGCCGCATAAGCCATCACAGTAGGCACCTTGCCATAAACGATAGTATAAGAGATGGGTGCGGCAGCCTTGTGGGTGTCATCGCCCGCATAGTTGGCGGTAATGACGGCTGTGCCAAGCTCAGAGCCGAAGGTGACATCTCCGTTATCATCAACAGCGGCCACGGCTGAGTTGTCGCTCTTGTAAGTTACCACAGCGCTTTCCACCACCTTGCCGTCAGCATCCTTGACGGTAGCCTTGGGAGCGGTGAATGAGCTCTCCTGGCCCTTCTTCACCGTAAACTCGGTGGTCTCGGTGTCGAAAGAGAGGGTCGTGGAGGTCTTGTCTGTAGAAGTCTCTTCATAAGTAACTTCAATACTCTTTATATAGATAGCTTTTTTAGAGTTATTCGTATAGACAAGTCTTATCTCTCCACTTGAACTTCCCGAAAGCTCAACATCTTTTGCTGAATTTGTTAAGGTATAAGATGCCGGATTATAAGTAATTTCACCAACAGAAACACTTAAAGTAGCTTTAATGTCAGAAGCTCCACATGTATTCACTTTTACTGAAGATATAGTTCCTTCTATTCCGCTTGTAGAAAGAACAATACTTGTAGCCGGGGCTTTACTACTTCCTATTTGCTGACCTTTAGAATTGTCCACCCCTAAATAATTAGCATCTGTTGTAAGGCTCCATGCCACACCATTAAGAGTTTGCGTTTCAGATTTGCTCGAAAAAACTTTTTTCGTAAATGTGTAAGAGTAAGTTTTACTCGTCTGTCCAAAACTCACCCCCCCGTATAGCACGATGAGGAGTAGCATCAATGAAAATCGTAGATAATGTTTCATAGATAAAATTTTAGTGATTTATAATTTTGTTATTTCTATTACACATTTGAGAAACGTCATCAGGGAGAGGAAGCGAGGAAAGGCTGTCGCACACCCGTCCGCAGTAGCTACCCCCTGTGAGATTGTCGTCCGGAGCGCAAAAGTAAACAGCCGGAAAGACAACTGAGTTACCGCGGTGTTAAAAAACCGTTACAAAGAACCTTCATACCTTTTTTCGACGGCAAAAATACAGAAAATAAGCATACGAAACAAATATTTCATCGAAAAAACAACCTGTACGGTTGAAAAAGGCAGTAGGTGCGGTGTCTCACCGCACAGGTCAAATTAAATTTGAACACCTAACTTAATATTTTTTATTACATCCGTTCATTCCAAGAAAACAAGACTGCCTGATTACGAAGAGACACCCCAAGCCAACCGCGCCATAGTAATGTGCTGGAAAACAGCCCCCAAGAAGGAGCCAACAGGCCGATATCAAGCACAAAAGCAGCCCACCTTAGAGCCAGTCACCAAGGTGGAAGGTACCAGTCACCTTGGTGACTGGTATCAACCACCTTGGTGACTGGTACCTTCCACCATGGTGACTGGCTCTAAACCTGCCAACAATATCACCTATCCCAAGCCACTTCCACCAGTAGTGCGGCCCTTTCACCGCCACGAATCTGAAATAAGCCAAAATAATCGCTTCTTTTCCCCCCTATGCCAGAATAAATGCTTAACTTTGTATGGATATTGCCTCACCAAACCCATTCAGCCATGAAATACCCTATTGGAATACAAACATTCGAGCAAATCCGAGAAGACGGATATGTGTATGTGGACAAGACAGACCTCATCTACTCGCTCACACACACAGGTAAGATTTATTTTCTGAGCCGCCCACGACGGTTCGGCAAAAGTCTTCTGGTGTCTACCCTGGAAAACTATTACCTGGGGCGAAAGGAGCTGTTCAAGGGACTCGCCATCGACAGTCTGGAGACGGAGTGGAAGACTTACCCCGTGTTCCACATCGACTTCAATGCCGACAGATACACCCAAGTGGGGACACTCGACGAAACCATCGAGGACTATATAGCCCGGTGGGAGAAGCAATACGGCATCGCCAACGAGCGGCCCATGAGCATCGGCCGACGGTTTGCGCACGTCATGGAAGAAGCCCACCGACAGACCGGGCTGCGCTGTGTGGTGCTCGTCGACGAATACGACAAGCCCATTCTCGACGTGATGGACTCCAATATCGTGCTCAACCAGCAGGGACAGGAGATTTCCCTGGAAGACCACCAGCGCGAGGTGCTGAAAGCCTTTTACTCCACCTTCAAACTGGCTGACCAAGACCTGCAGTTTGTCCTGCTGACGGGCGTGACCAAATTCTCACAGGTGAGCGTGTTCAGCGGATTCAACCAGCCCGACGACATCAGCATGGACCCACAGTATGACACCTTGTGCGGCATGACCGACGAGGAGATTGACCGATACTTCACGGAACCTGTCCAAACAATGGCCAACAGCTACGAATATACCCCGGAAGAGATGAGAAACGTGCTGCGCAAGCAGTTTGACGGATACCATTTCAGCAAGCGGATGAAAGGGGTGTACAATCCCTTCAGCCTGCTCAACACCCTGAAGAAGCAGGATGTGCAGGACTACTGGTTCCGCACCGGAACGCCCACCTATCTCATCAGGCTGCTGCAGCACTTCAACGAGAACCTCAACGAGCTGACCGGACAATACTACCTGCCGGAACAGTTTGTGGACTACCGGGCCGACGTGGAGAGGCCGCTGCCCATGATATTCCAAAGCGGATACCTCACCATCAAAGACTATGACCGAAGCATGAACACCTTCCTGCTCGACTTCCCCAACGACGAGGTGAAACGCGGATTCATCATCCTGCTGGCCAACAACTACCTACAAAAATAAAAAAATCATCGTAATAATAAAAGAACTTCAATGAAAAGATTGAGAAAACTCATGACACTCGTGGTGCTGCTCATCACAGCCATCACAGCCGGGGCGCAGGGCATGCAACTGCCACCCATCCCCGTGGACAAGGATGTGCGCATAGGCCATCTGGACAACGGACTGACCTACTACATCCGGCACAACAACTGGCCCGAACACCAGGCCGAATTCTTCATCGCCCAAAAGGTGGGCTCGCTCCAAGAGAATGACGACCAGCGCGGACTGGCCCACTTCCTGGAGCATATGTGCTTCAACGGCACCAAGCACTTCAAAGGCAATGACCTGATACGCTACTGCGAGTCCATCGGCGTCAAGTTCGGACGCGACCTCAACGCCTACACCAGCATCGACCAGACGGTATACAACATCTCCAACGTGCCCACACAGCGCGAGGGCGTGGTGGACTCCTGCCTGCTCATCCTCTACGACTGGGCCGACGGACTGACCCTCGACCCCAAGGAGATAGACAAGGAGCGGGGCGTCATCAACGAAGAGTGGCGACTGCGCACCAGCGCCGTGATGCGTATGTTTGAGCGCAACCTGCCCACACTCTACGCCGGCTCCAAATACGGACAGCGCATGCCTATCGGACTGATGAGCATCGTCAACAGCTTCAAGCCCCAAGTGCTCCAGAACTACTATGAGAAATGGTACCGACCCGACAACCAGGGCATCATCGTGGTAGGCGATGTGGACGTGGACCACGTGGAGGCACAAATCAAGAAGCTCTTCGGCAGCATCCGGCTGCCCAAGAACCCGGCCAAGGTGGAAGCCGAGCCGGTGCCCGACAACGCCGCGCCCATCGTGGTCATCGACAAGGACAAGGAGATGCCGCAAAACATCGTGGAGATGCTCTTCAAGCTCGACGCCACACCCGACTCGCTGAAGACCAGTATGGCCTACCTCGTAAGCCAATATGCACAGAACGCCATCGTGACCATGCTCGACAACCGGCTCACCGAGGCCGCCCAAAAGGCCGAAAGCCCCTTTGTGAGCGCATCGTCAGACTACGGCAACTATATCTTCGCCAAGACCAAGGAGGCCTTCGAGATAGACTGCACGCCTAAGGACGGACAGACCGTGGAGGCACTGGCCGCCGTTTACCGCGAGCTGCTGCGGGCCACACGCTTCGGATTCACAGCCACAGAGTATAAACGCTTCACTCAAAACTACCTGAGCGCACTCGACAAGGCTTACAGCAACAAGGACAAGCGGTACAACGTGCAGTTCTGCAACCAGTATAAGGAGAACTTCCTGGCCAACGAGCCGATTCCCTCTATCGACGACCACTACCAAATCATGAAGCAACTGGTGCCGATGCTCCCCCTGGAGCTTATCAACACGGGACTGAAGGACATGATTCACGAGAATGACTCCAATATGGTCATCATCAACTTCAACACAGAGAAGGCCGGAGCCGCTTACCCCACCAGCGAGCAATTCCTCAAAGCCATCGCCGGCGTGCGCGGTGAACAGCTGTCGGCCTATGTGGACAACGTGAAGGACGAGCCGCTCATCACCGCCAAACCCAAGGCCGGGCATATCGTCAAGGAGGTGAAAAACGACCGGCTGGGCTATACCGAACTGACCCTGTCGAACGGTGCCAAGGTGGTACTGAAGAAGACTGACTACAAGCAGGACCAGGTGCTCCTGGAGGCCGAGGGCCAGGGCGGACAGTCGCTCTACAGCAACCCGAAAGACTTTGTCAACCTGAAACTGGCCGACGATGTCATCGAGGCCAGCGGACTGGGCAACTTCTCGCACACCGAACTGGAAAAGGCGCTGGCCGGCAAAATAGCCTCGGCATCCTTCTCCTTCGGCACACGCCGACAGAGCGTGAGCGGATCGTCCACACCCAAGGACGTGGAGACCATGCTCCAGCTGATGTATCTCTACTTCACGAAGATTAACAAGGATCAGGAGTCGTTTGACAACCTGATGAAGACCATGGAGGTGAGCCTGAAAAACAAGGCTCTCTCGCCCGACATGGCCTTCTCAGACAGTCTGCAGACCACTACGATGTGTCACAACCCCCGCTTCACCCCGCTTACTCTCGACGACCTGAAGCAGGTAAGCTATGACCGCATCCTCCAGATAGCACGCGAGCGGCTGGCCAACGCCGCCGCCTACACCTTCACCATCATGGGCAACTATGACGAGGCCACCATCCGCCCGCTCATCGAGCAGTATATCGCCTCGCTGCCCGCCCAAAAGAAGGTGGTGAAGGGACACGACATCCGCACACAGGCCCAGGGCGTGGTGGTCAACAGCTTCAAGCGCAAGATGGAGACACCCAAGGCCATGAGCGTGATGATATGGCGCAACGACAAGATGGCCTACTCGCAGGTGAACGACGTGCGGTGTGACATGGCCGGACAGATACTCACCATGATTTATCTCGACAAGATTCGCGAGAAGGAGAGTGCCGCCTACAGCTGCGGCGCCAGCGCCACCCTGTCACGACTGGACGAAAAGGTCAACGCCACCATCATGGCCTACTGCCCCATGAAACCCGAAAAGGCCGACATCGCCCTGAAGTGTATGCGCGAAGAGGCACAAAACCTGGCCAGCCACTGCGACGAGGGCATGCTCCAGAAGGTGAAGGAATTCATGCTGAAGAACTATGACGAGCAGACCAAGACCAACCGCTACTGGATGAGTGTCGTGGACGACTACCGCAACTATGGCGTGGATATGTTCACAGACTACAAGAAGACGGTAGAGGCCCAGACGCCAGCCACCATCTCGGCCTTCATGAAGGACTTCCTCCAAGCGGGCAACCGCGTGGAGGTCATCATGATGCCTGAGAAATAACCCACCTTCAAAAAGACATCAATGGACGACGATTTCGATATCAGACAAGAAGCCACCTCGGCCGAGAAAGACTTTGAGAATGCCCTCCGCCCCCTGCGGTTCCACGACTTCAACGGACAGCAGAAGGTGGTGGACAATCTCGAAGTGTTTGTCGAGGCGGCCAAATACCGGGGCGAGCCTCTCGACCACACCCTGCTCTACGGACCGCCCGGCCTGGGCAAGACCACGCTGAGCAACATCATCGCCAACGAGCTGGGCGTGGGATTCAAGATTACCAGCGGACCTATCCTCGACAAGCCCGGCGACCTGGCCGGCATCCTCACCTCGCTGGAGCGCAACGACGTGCTCTTCATCGACGAGATTCACCGCCTGTCGCCTGTGGTGGAGGAGTATCTCTACTCGGCCATGGAGGACTACCGCATAGACATCATGATTGACAAAGGCCCCTCGGCCCGCTCCATCCAGATAGACCTCAACCCCTTCACCCTCGTGGGAGCCACCACCCGCAGCGGACTGCTCACGGCACCGCTCCGGGCACGCTTCGGCATCAACATGCACTTGGAGTATTATGACCCGGAGACGCTGCAGCGCATCCTCAAGCGGTCGGCCAGCCTGCTGGGCGTGCCCATCGATGATGAGGCGGCCCTGGAGATAGCCCGGCGCAGCCGCGGCACGCCACGTATAGCCAACGCCTTACTGCGACGGGTCAGGGACTTCGCCCAGGTGAAGGGCACCGGACGCATCGACACCACCATCACCCAGCTGTCGCTGACGGCCCTCAACATCGACCAATATGGACTGGACGAGACCGACAACAAGATTCTGCTCACCATCATCGACAAGTTCAAGGGCGGACCGGTGGGCGTGAGCACCATCGCCACTGCC
>CALGHW010000018.1 GCA_937916075.1 uncultured Prevotella sp. | reverse complement strand
TCATTTTGTCATGTCGCTCATTTGCACTAACTTTGCACCCGATTTTGATGCGAAGACAAGTTCACAGACAGTATTTTTGCGCTTACGGAGAGAAGGGGTGGACTTATATCTTCGCACCTGTATACATTTATATTATTATTTTTTAGATTGAAGACATTTGAAGAGTTGGGCGTCAGCGAAGAGATTCGCCGCGCCATTGAAGAGTTGGGCTTTGAGCATCCCATGCCCGTACAGGAAGAAGTAATCCCTTATCTGCTTGGTAACCGCAACGACGTCATCGCACTGGCACAGACCGGTACGGGCAAGACGGCCGCCTTTGGTATTCCCGTGTTGCAGCGTATCGACCCGCACAGCCGTGAGACACAGGCCCTCGTACTCAGTCCTACCCGTGAGCTGTGTCTCCAGATTGCCGACGACCTCCACGATTTTTCCAAGTATATCGACGGCATCAATGTAGTGGCTGTGTATGGCGGCACCTCCATCATGGAGCAAATCAAACAGCTGCGCCGGGGCGCACAGATTATCGTGGCCACGCCAGGACGACTGATTGACTTGATGCACCGGGGCAAGGTGAACCTGGACGGGGTGAGAAACGTGGTGCTCGACGAGGCCGACGAGATGCTCAACATGGGCTTTGCCGACAGCATCAACGAGATTTTCGAGGGCGTGCCGGCCGACCGCAACACGCTGCTCTTCTCCGCCACCATGAGCCGCGAGATTGAGCGTATCGCCAAGAGTTACCTGCACGACTACAAGGAGATTGTGGTGGGCAGCCGCAACGAGGGCGCCGAGAGCGTGAACCATATCTATTATATGGTCAACGCCAAGGACAAATACCTGGCCTTGAAACGCATCGTGGACTATTACCCACGCATCTTTGCCATCATCTTCTGCCGCACCAAGAAGGAGACACAGGAGGTGGCCGACAAGCTGATACACGACGGATATAATGCCGAGTCGCTCCACGGCGACCTCTCGCAGCAGCAGCGTGACCTCACGATGCAGAAGTTCCGCCAGCACCTCACCCAGCTGCTCGTGGCCACCGATGTGGCCGCACGCGGACTGGATGTGGACGACCTGACGCATGTCATCAACTACGGACTGCCCGACGACATCGAGAGCTATACCCACCGCAGCGGACGTACCGGACGCGCCGGAAAGAAAGGTACCTCCATCGCCATCATCCATACCCGCGAGCGCTCCAAGATGCGGGCCATCGAGAAGGAGATAGGCAAGGAGTTTGTGAAGGGCACCATCCCTTCGGCCAAGGAGATATGCACCAAGCAGCTCTACAAGGTGATGGACGAGATTGTGAAGACGGATGTGGACGAGGAACAGATAGAGCCGTTTATGACGGAAATCAACCGCCACTTCGAGTATATGGACAAGGAGGATGTCATCAAGAAGATAGTGAGTCGTGAGTTCGGACGCTTCCTGGCTTACTATGCCAACGCCCAGGAGATAGAGGAGCCATCAGCTGCCGGTGCCGCAAGGGGTGAGCGCAAGAGTCGTGAGCGCGGCGAGAAGCGCAGTCCCCGCAAAACCGAGGCGGGCTACAAGCGCCTGTTTATCAACTTGGGCAAAACCGACGGTTTCTATCCCGGTGAGGTGATGCAGTATGTCAACAAGTATGTGAAGGGCCGCCAAGAGATAGGCCATATCGACCTGCAGAGCAAGTTCTCCTTCATCGAGGTGCCCGAGGAGGATGCCCCAAAGGTGATGCGGGCCCTCGACGGCACGGTGTACAAGGGCCGTCAGGTGCGCTGCAACGACGGTGACCAGGCTCCCTCTGCCGACCGGACAACCCGCAAGGGCGGCAAGCGGAGCGGCGCCGACGGCTTTGAGCGTTACGAGAAGAAGTCGAAGAAGCGCATGGAACAGGAGGGCCGCGGCGGCAAGAAGCGCGGACGGATGGTGCCTGAGAGTGGCCGTCAGGACGACTGGCGGCAGTTCTTCCGGGGCAACGACGTGCAGCTCATCGGCGACGAGCCCGACTTCAGCGAGGAGGGATGGGCACGCCGCCGTCCTAAAAAGAAGAAATAGCCGCCTTGCCGCTATAAAGACGCTATGTCCGACACCGTAAAAAGGCGTAACGGACATGGTAAAAACGTAAAAAGAGAGATTGTAAAAACGTAAAAAAGCGCCCATTCCATCGGTGGAACGGGCGCTTTTTTGCTGTGACACACACTTTTGTCTGAGTGACTTATTCCTGCTTGCGGATTGTTTGGCGGTGTGCGCCTTTTTTTGTTACTTTGCAGCGTGATTCAATGAGACATGACACAATCAGGTAACCGGCCACACGGGCAGTGTGGTTATGTAAAACTTTTAATAATGGAGGTATAGGTATGAAAAAATTATTAGGTGTCGCAGCACTTTTGTTGGTGCTGATAATTCTCTATAGTATCGTGGAAGACAATCACTATGGAGAGCGACAGGCAAGCCGGCAAGAGGCTGCCTGTCAGTTGTCACAGCGGTAGTTGCCCGGCGTCTTTCCCGTGAACTTCTTGAAGGCACGGCGGAAGGTGGATAACGAGTTGAAACCGCTTTCACGGGCAATATATTCGAGAGTGTACTCCGGGTGGGATTCCAGCAGGGGTACACTCTCCTTTTCGATGCGCATGGCGTTCACATAGTCGTAGAATGTCATGCGCTTTACATTGGTGAAATATTGGCTCAGATAGGTGCGGTTGGTGCCCAGGCGGGCCGTCAGGTCAGCCAGTGAGAGGTTGGGGTTGCGGTAGAGCTTCTCCTCAGAGATAATCCGCTCCAGCTCACCGGCAAAGGCGTAGGTGCGTTCCGGGCTGCCAGTCGCGGCGGGGGCGGCTTCGCTGTCGTCATTGTCGGGCACCACTTGCTTCAAGGTGCGGCAATGCACGTAGACCATCTGCCACATCATTATCTCAAAGAGGTAGTACAGGCAGTCGGCCAACTGGTCGCTGGCCGCGGCCGTGACAAACCACAGCAGCTGGCTGACAAAGGCTATCAGATAGACATAGCCTATCCAGGAGATGTCTATCTCGTCGATGTTGGAGTAATTGTTGCGGATATAGCTGAGGTAGCGTCGTGACCGGTTGTAGCCTGTCACCATGACGGTAAGCCCGAAGAGACACAGGAACCGGGTATAGACGGATATCAGCTCATGAGCGGGATGGAGCAGGTAAGCCACCGTGAAGCCTACGAATGGCAGGGCGGTGAGTGCCAGCCGGCGCAGGGTGGTCCATCCGGGCATGGTCAGCTCGTAGAGCAGCACCAGGAAGGTCAGCGCGGACCATCCGTCACAGAGGGTGACGACATCGAGCATGGGTTGGCTGTACGTACCGGGAAAGGTGAGCAGCAGGTCCTTGGCGTTGCTGGCGGCCCAGTAGATGAAGATATAGCCCAAGAGCTTGTGCAGGCGCACCTGGCTCTTACCCTGTCCTTTCAGAATGTGATAGGCCAGACACAGGAAGTAGGCAGTGGCGCCACCGATACAGAAGGCAGCCAGGTTGTTTTCTACAGTCATGTAATGTTTTGGTTTTTATGGTTATGCCCTACCCGTCATTGGCCGGTATAAATCAAGGTGGTCAGACGGTCGGGCGCGAAGATGTCGCGCGCCACCTTCAGCAGGTCTTCCGGGGCAAGGGCATCGATGTGACCGAAAAGACTGGTCACGTCCTTTTCCCATCCATAGTGCAGAAAGCTCTTGCCGAAGTCGAGCGCAAAGCTCTCCCGGTTGTCGCAGGCCACGGCTATCTGTCCCTTCAGCTGCTTCTTGGCGGCGGCCAGTTGGGTGGCGCTCAGGGGGCGTTGCATCATGCGGTCGAGCTCCTTGGCCACCAGCCGGCGGCAGCGGTTCACGTCGTGTGGGTCGCATCCAAAGTATACACACCACAGGCCCGTGTCCGAATAGCTCACCATCGAGCTTTCCACGGTGTAAACCAATCCGTGGCGTTCGCGGAGAGCCAGGTTGAGGCGCGCGTTCATGCCCGGTCCGCCCAGGATGTTGTTGAGCACATAGAGGGCTATGCGCCGCTCGTCGAACACGTCGTAGGCCCGGTTGCCCAGCATGACATGGGCCTGGTGGGTGGCTTTGTCCACGATGAGTTCCTGGGGGTGGTAGGGTGTGACGGGCATAGCGTTCTCCTTGGTGTCTTTCACGGGCACCCCGCCAGGCAGGTCGGCCGTGGCCTTGAGGAGCAGGCGCACGATTTTCTTGAAGTCCACGTCGCCATAGATGAAGAAGATGGCGTTTTCCGGACGATAGTGCCGTCGGGTGAAGCGGACGGCGTCTGCCGTCTGGTAGGTGCGCAGCTGACTGGCCTCGCCCAGAATATTATGGCCCAGCGGATGGCCGCTGAACACCATGTTCTCAAATTCGTCATAAATCAGTTCGGCCGGCGAGTCGTTGTAACTCTCTATCTCGTCGCAGATAACCTCCACCTCCTTGTCTATCTCGGCTTGTGGATACTGGCTGTGGAACACGATGTCGGTAAGCAGGTCGATGGCCCTCGACGTGTGGTCGCGCAGCACGGCCACATAATACACCGTGTCTTCCTTGTTGGTGAAGGCGTTGAGGTCGCCTCCCACGCTTTCCAGGCAGTTCAGGATATGCCAGGCCCTACGGCGCCGGGTTCCCTTGAAGGTAGTATGCTCGCAGAAGTGGGCCAGGCCCTCCTCGCCGGGCAGTTCGTCGCGCGTGCCGGCATTGATTTCATAGCCGCAGTACACCACCGGTGATGCCGATGGCTTGTGTATGATTCTGAGCCCGTTGGGCAGTGTTGTCGTGTTATAGTTCATTCCAAGGTGCAAAGATAGTGCAAATAGCAGGCAAAACAAAATGAAAGTCGCACGACTTTTATCTTTTATGGCTGAGATTTTACAGTCTTATTACATAAACGTGGAAAAATGTAAAAAATCCTTTGCAATATGGCATAAACATATTATCTTTGTGGGCATTAACTGACAATACCAATAACTTAATCTATCAGAAAATGAAAAAAATCGTTTTAAAATCAGTCTTCGCGCTCACATTAGGCGCCATGACCCTCAACTCATGTATCGGTTCGTTTGGACTGTTCAACGGTCTGCTCCGCTGGAACCGGGGCTTGAGCAACAAGTTTGTCAATGAGCTGGTGTTCATCGTCATCAGTCCGGTCTATGCCGTATGCTCGGTGGCCGATGTCGTGGTGCTCAACACGGTGGAGTTCTGGACGGGCAAGAATCCCGTGGCCAAGGTGGGACACGTGGAGAACGTGTGGGGCAAGGACGGCCGGCAGTATGCCGTGAAGACCCTCAAGAACGGCTATGAGGTGAAGGCTCCTACCGGCGAGAAGACTTATTTCGTGTATGACAAGAAGACCAACTCTTGGTCGATGGAGGCCAACGGCGAGACGCGCGAGCTCTTCCGCTTCAATGACGACGGCACCATCCAGGCTTGCCTGCCCAACGGCGAGAAGATGACCGTAGAGCCCACCGAGGCCGGTCTTTACCAGCTCCGTATGGCTGTCAACGACGGTACTTATTTTGCCACAAGGTAATGGCTGATTTTCCCGAAAAGAAACTGAAAGGAAAAGTCGGGAACCGATTCTGAAAGACTTTCTCCCCCCTGGATGGATTCATCCAAGGGGGAGCTTTTTTATCCGCCAATGTGGTCAAGCTATAAAAAGCCACGTTTTAATGATATTTTTATTACATTCATTTCTGCCGAGAAAATTAAGTTGCCTAATTACGAAGAGAAAGTTGCCTGATTTCTGGGAGAAACTTGGCAGG
>CALGHW010000017.1 GCA_937916075.1 uncultured Prevotella sp. | reverse complement strand
ACTCGTTTGAGGTAAGCTTGCTCACCTGTCAGCCCAGCCAGCGCATCTACGGCCTTTACGGCCATACAGCGCTCCTGCTGCACGACCTCCGGACAGGGTCCGACTGGTCATTCAACTATGGTGTGTTCAACTTCGAGAAGCCCTTCTTCGTCCTGCGGTTTCTCTTTGGGCTCACAGACTACGAGCTGGGAGCGGTACCGATGGACATCTTCCGCGAGGAATACGTGAGACAGGGATGCCAAGTCACCGAGCAAGTCATCAACCTGACTGACGCCGAGAAGCGGCGGCTGCTCAACGCGCTTGAAGAAAACTACCGTCCAGAAAACCGTACATACCGATACAACTACTTCTATGACAACTGCACTACCCGGGCCCGCGACATGGTGGAAAAGTGTATCAGCGGCCGCATCGCCTATCCTGGCGAGCGTCATCCGGAAGCCGACGGAGCGAGCTACCGGCAAATGATTCATGAGCACACGGCCGACCACCCTTGGGCTGCCGTGGGCAATGATTTATGCCTGGGGGTCAAGGCTGACCAACACACGTCCTGGCGGCAAAGACAATTCCTGCCGGAAGACTTGATGCATGACTTCGACAAGGCCCTAATCACCACACCCGACGGGCAACAGCGTCCGCTGGTCAACAGGAAGCACATACTCATTGAGGGACGGCAACAAGTGGTGGTCCAGGAGTTTCCCCTCACGCCCTTGTCATGCAGCTTGATATTGATAGGCATCACAATAGCCGTATCTTTAATTGAGATAAAACACCATAAAAGCTTGGTAGTATACGACTTATTACTCATGACAGCGCAGGGGTCGGCCGGTGTCATCGTCACAGCGATGCTTTTCTCTGAACATCCCACCACAAGCACCAACCTGCAAGCGCTGGTGCTCAATCCGCTGCCACTGGCATTCATCTACCAGGTGGCCCGCCACCGGAGCACCCGTTACTGGGCAATAGCCGCCAGCCTGACACTGCTGTGTCTGGCGGGAGGCCTGACTCAGGACTATGCCGAGGGATTCACCATCGTGGCACTGTGTTTGCTGATACGCCAAGGCATGCATCTTTACGTGTATCCAAAACTGGGACTTCTGCCCCGACAACAAAAAAAGAATTTGTGCAAATGAGA
>CALGHW010000016.1 GCA_937916075.1 uncultured Prevotella sp. | reverse complement strand
TATGACAAAGGCGTGCTGGAGGAGAAAGTGGAAGAGCAGTTCTGCGACGAGGTGACCGGCGAGTTCCTCACCGACCGCAATATCGTGGGCACTTGCCCCCGGTGTGGCGCCGAGGGCGCATACGGCGACCAGTGTGAGAAGTGTGGCGCCACCCTCTCGCCCGACGAGCTCATCAATCCCACCAACAAGAACAACCCCGGCCACGGCCTGGTGAAGAAGCCCACCAAGAACTGGTATCTCCCGTTGGGCAAGTATCAGGACTGGCTCAAGCAGTGGATTCTGGAAGGCCACAAGGAGTGGCGTCCCAATGTGTACGGACAGTGCAAGTCATGGCTTGACATGGACCTGGAGCCCCGCGCCATGACCCGCGACCTCGACTGGGGTATCCCCGTGCCCGTGGAGGGTGCTGAGGGCAAGGTGCTCTATGTGTGGTTCGACGCCCCCATCGGCTATATCAGCAACACCAAGGAGCTCTGTGACAAGCAGCCCGAGAAGTGGGGCACGTGGCAGAAGTGGTGGCAAGACCCTGAGACACGCCTGATTCACTTCATCGGCAAGGACAACATCGTGTTCCACTGCATCATCTTCCCCACCATGCTCAAGGCCCATGGAGGCTATATCCTGCCCGACAATGTGCCGGCCAATGAGTTCCTCAACCTGGAGGACGACAAGATTTCCACCTCACGCAACTGGGCTGTCTGGCTGCATGAATATCTCGTGGACCTGCCCGGCAAGCAGGACGTGCTCCGCTATGTGCTTACGGCCAACGCCCCGGAGACCAAGGACAACAACTTTACCTGGAAGGACTTCCAGGAACGCAACAATTCGGAGCTGGTGGCCATCTACGGCAACTTCGTCAACCGCGCGCTCCAGCTCACCAAGAAGTATTGGGGCGGTGTGGTTCCGGCCTGTGGCGAGCTGCAGGAGATTGACGAGAAAACCATCGGGGAATTCAAGGACGTGAAGGAAAAGGTGGAGCAGTATCTCGACGTGTTCAAGTTCCGCGAGGCTCAGAAGGAAGCCATGAACCTGGCCCGTATCGGCAACAAGTATATCACCGAGTGTGAGCCGTGGAAGGTGTGGAAGACCGACCCCAAGCGCGTGGAGACCATCCTGAACCTCTCGCTCCAGCTGGTGGCCAACCTGGCCATCGCCTTTGAGCCCTTCCTGCCTTTCTCTTCCGAGAAGCTGCGCAAGATGATCAATATGCCCACCTTCGAGTGGAGCCAGCTGGGCAGTACCCAACTGCTGAAGGCCGGCACCCAACTGGCCGAGCCCGAGCTGCTTTTCGAGAAGATTGACGACGAGACCATCGAGAAGCAACTCCAGAAGTTGGCCGACGAGAAGAAGGCCAATGAGGCCGCCAACTACAAGGCCGAGCCGATTAAGCCCGAGGTGTCGTTTGACGATTGGGAGAAGCTCGACATCCGTGTGGGCCATATCCTGAATTGCGAGAAGGTGAAGAAGTCAAAGAAGCTCCTCAAGTTTACCCTCGACGACGGCAGTGGCCAGGAGCGCACCATCTGCTCGGGCATCGCCCAGTATTATGAGCCGGAAGACCTGATTGGCAAGGACGTGCTGTTTATCGCCAACTTCCCGCCCCGCAAGATGATGGGCATCGAGAGCCAGGGCATGATTCTCTCGGCCGAGAACTTTGACGGAGGCTTGAGCGTCACCTCCATTCTGAAAGGCGTAAAACCCGGAAGCAAGGTCTGCTGATACCCGCTTCTGTTTTTTGTCATATCGCGTCTGGTGGCCTTGGTGTCGGCCGTTGCCGGCCAAGACCTCCAGGCGTTCTAATAAATTTTCCCGTTTCATGGAATCATTGAAAGAGAAAACGGCCAAAGGACTTTTTTGGGGCAGCGTCAGCAATGGCCTTCAGCAGATACTCAATCTCTTGTTTGGTATTGTGCTGGGACGTCTGCTCACTCCGTCCGACTATGGCATGGTCGGCATGCTGGCCATCTTCACGGCCATTGCCGGCACCCTGCAGGAAAGCGGTTTCACGTCGGCCTTGACCAACAAGAAGACCATCACCCACGATGACTACAACGCAGTGTTTTGGTTCAGCCTGTTGTGCGGCCTGTTGATGTATGGCGTCTTGTTTTGCTGCGCGCCCTGGATAGCCCGGTTTTACAACAAGCCCGAGCTGACCCCGCTGGCCCGTTACGTCTTTCTCGGATTTCTCTTTGCCAGTACTTCCACCGCCCACAGCGCTTACCTCTTTCGCAACATGATGGTGAAGCAGCGGGCCAAGGCCGTGCTTCCGGCCCTGTTTCTGTCGGGCGTCATCGGCATTGTCATGGCCTATTGTGGCATGTCCTACTGGGGGCTGGCCACCCAGTCGCTGGTTTATGTGCTCGTCACCAATATCAGCTTCTGGTATTATTCCCGTTGGCGGCCTACGCTGCACTTCGATTTCCGTCCGTTGAAGTCCATGTTCAGCTTCAGCAGCAAGATACTGATTACCAATATCTTCACCCAGGTCAACGGCAATATCCTGTCGGCCCTCTTGGGCCGCTTCTATTCCGCGAGCGAGGTGGGCCACTACACCCAGTCAAACAAGTGGAACATCATGGCCTACTACTTTGTAAGCGGAACGGTCAACAGCGTGGGCCAGCCCGTGCTGTCCAAGATTTCCGACGACAAGCCGCGGCTGTGTGCCGTGCTGCGCAAGATGCTCCGCTTCTCGGTATTCCTGTCGTTCCCGGCCCTGTTGGGACTGGCGTTGGTGTCGCGCGAGCTGATAGTCATCACCATCACCGACAAGTGGATAGCCTGTGTGCCGCTGATGCAGACACTGTGCGTGTGGGGAGCCTTTGCCCCCGTCACCACCCTCTACTCCACGCTGCTCATCAGCCGGGGCAAGTCCGACCTCTTCATGTGGAACACCATGGCCTTGAGCCTGCTCCAGATAGCCGTCTTGCTGGCCTGCAATCCCTATGGTATCGGCTGGATGGTGCGCTGCTTCGTGCTGCTCAATATCCTCTACCTCCTTGTGTGGCAGCATTTCATCCGGAAGGAGACCGGCCTAACATTGTTCATGGCCGTGTGCGACATTCTCCCCTTCGGGCTTATCGCCACCGCCACCATGCTGGCCACCTGGCTGCTCACGTCGTGGATAACCAACATCTATCTGCTCTTTGCCGCCAAGATTCTGGTGGGGGCCGCCCTGTATGCCGGGGTGATGAAACTGTTCCGGGTGGCCATCTTCACGGAGAGTGTTGATTTCCTTCTGCAACGGTTGGGCAGGAAGAAGCCATAGCCTGTCAAACCACCCTAATACCCACAATCACCATGACCCAAACCATTCCCATCTTCTTCACCTTCGACCGCTATTATGTGTTGGCGGCCTGTGTGGCTTTCTACTCACTGTTGGAGAAAGCCTCTCCCAGGTACCGTTATCACCTCTACGTCGTGCATACCGGCTTGACGCCCCGTCAGCAGCGCCGCCTGCAGAGCGTTGTGGGCAAGTTTCCCAACGCCACCCTGTCCTTTGTTCCGGCACCCGAATACGACACAGGTTGGGAAAGCTTGCGCAACAAGGCCCATTTCTCCAAGGAGATATTTTACAAGATGACGGCGGCCAGCATGTTTCCACAATACGACCGCATCCTCTTCTCCGACGTGGATGTCATTTTCACGGACGATATCTCCGCCTCCTTTTTCCTCTATCCCGACGAGAAATTCTATTTTGCCGGCACGCTGCCCATCCTGGAGAATCCCAACCTGCCACAATATGCGGGTACCTTCACCCCCGAGGAAATCAAGACCGTCAATGACTACGAAATTAGTGCGGGCTATATGCTCATCAACCTGAAGGCCATCCGCCAGGACGACATGGAGCGCCGGCTGGTGGACTATTTCCAGCAGAATGTACATCGGCTGCGCTTGCCAGAGCAAGACTGTATCGCCCTGTGCTGCCATCCGTTCATCCGGTTTATGGACTACAAGTATGTGGTGTGCAACCATTTGTATGCCCTCGACCCCTATACCCTCCGGTATAACACCAACAACAGTCGGCTGGCCGATCGGGACGAGGCCGCCAAGGAGTATCGGCAGATGCTTGCCGAGGTGGTGCAACTGCATTATCCCGGAGCCGACAAGCCCTGGAACAACCGCCATGTGGCCAAGTTTGACGAGTGGATGGCCGTATGCCGCAGGGCAGGGCTCTACCGGCTCTACCTGTCGCTGCAGCCCCTGTTTGTCTACCAGCGCCTGCAACGCTACAGTCTGCGGCGCTTCTTAGGCAAACTGAAAAATAAGTTTATCCGATAAGAACGAAGAAAATGCAGATAATCAATAAGATACCTGTCGTGCGGAGCCTGTATCGCTCCTGGCGTTTCAGCCGCTTCCAGAAAGCCTGGCGCCGCCAAAACCGCCATAACCAGACAGTGGCGTGCAACGCCTTTCCGCCCGCCGTCGTGACCGTGGGACAAGGCACCTACGGCGAGCTTCACGTCATGAGCTATTATCCGGACACGGAGCGGCTCACCATCGGCAACTATGTGTCGCTGGCCCCCGGCGTACACTTCATCTTGGGCGGAAACCATCAGGTGCATACCCTCTTCCCCTTCCCGATACGCTCCCGTATCATTGGCGGCCACTGCGAGGAGGACGCCGCCACGCGCGGACCCATCGTCGTGGAGGATGAGGCTTGGATAGGCTATGGAGCTACCGTCCTGTCGGGGGTCACCATAGGCAAGGGTGCCATCGTCGGTGCCCAGGCTGTCGTGACCAAGGACGTGCCGCCCTATGCCATCGTGGCGGGCAATCCGGCCCGGTTCGTGAAGTGGAGGCTGCCCGAGCAGGTGATAGGCCGGGTGGCAGGAATCTCACTGAACGACATTCCCCGCAACCGTTGGGCCGAATTGGAAGAGGTGTTCTATACCCCCATCGACGAACAGACCGACATCGACAAACTGTTGAACAAGATTACACAATATGGAAATACGAAATAAGAAGAAAGTGAGGGTGATAGCCTTTTATCTGCCCCAGTTCCACCCCACGCCCGAGAATGACGAGTGGTGGGGAAAGGGATTTACCGAATGGACCAACGTGGGCAAGGCGCGCCCCCTGTTCAAGGGGCATTACCAGCCCCGGGTGCCGGCCGACCTGGGCTATTATGACCTGCGGCTGCCCGAGTCGCGGATAGCCCAGGCCGACATGGCCCGGGCGTATGGCGTGGAAGGCTTCTGCTACTGGCACTACTGGTTTGGCAACGGCCGCCAGTTGCTCCAGCGTCCCTTCGAGGAAGTGTTGGCCTCGGGCCAGCCCGACTTCCCCTTCTGTCTGGCCTGGGCCAACCACAGCTGGGAAGACAAGCAGTTCAGCAAGGAGGGAGCCCACCGGATGCTCATGGAACAGCTCTATCCGGGCGACGCCGACTATATCGCCCATTTCAACCACCTGTTGCCGGCCTTTCAGGACCACCGGTATATCCGGGTGGACGGCAAGCCCCTCTTCGTCATCTATGCGCCCGGCAAGATACCCGATGTGGCCCACTTCATCGATGTGTGGCAGCGCGAGGCGTCGAAGCACGGCTTCCAGATGCACTTCGTGGCCCACACCAATGACGATGCCGAGTGTAAGTCGTTGCGCCAGAAGGGATTTGACGCCACCGTCGTGGTCCGGATGTTTGACATCTTTAAGAAGGACTTCTCGCTTTGGGGGCGTGCCCTCACCAAGTTTCAGCGCCTGGTGCTAAAGCAGGGACGGCGCATCGACTATGGGCGCGCGTCGCGCTTCTTCTGTGCCGAGGAAGACCGGGCGGAAGACTGTTATCCCACCATTATCCCCAACTGGGACCACTCGCCCCGGTCGGGACGCAACGCCCATATCATGCTCCACTCCACCCCGCAGAAGTTTAAGCGCCATGTGCTCGATGCCTTCCGCCATGTGGGACAGAAGGCCGAGGACCATCGCATCGTCTTCCTGAAGTCATGGAACGAATGGGGCGAGGGCAATTATATCGAGCCCGACCTGAAGTTTGGACGAGGCTATCTGGAGGCCTTGGGCGAGGCCATCAATGAGTTTGCCGACGAAGAGTAAAGTGTGATAAGTAGGTGCTCAAAATTAATTTATATGATTCTATGCTCTATTTTGGCTTG
>CALGHW010000015.1 GCA_937916075.1 uncultured Prevotella sp. | reverse complement strand
ATTTATTTTTTCATCGTCACTAAAACGGAATAGGCAATCCCTCCCTGGAGCGACACACAGTCCAAACGTATCCTTGAGCCATACGCTCACAGGTAGTGAATAGATAGCGGGCTGTCACCTCGGACGAAAGGACATTCGGCAATCTGTCGGCCGACAATCCCAGCCCCGACAACTTGAGCAAGGCCTCCTTGCACGTCCACAGCCGGGTAAAGGCCACAGCCGGAACAGGCGATTCATATACAGCAGACTGCTCACCGGCGCTATAGCAAGCCGCCATCACATCCTGGTCAGGTGCAGTGCCCACCGTCTCGATATCACAGCCCACGGGCATATCGCCTACCACACACAGGACACCCCGCTCACAATGGCTCAGGCTGAAATGAATCTGCGGATAGCCGGCCAAACGAGGCTTTCCACAAGGGCCATACCGGAA
Source organism: uncultured Prevotella sp. (assembly GCA_937916075.1). GTDB lineage: Bacteria > Bacteroidota > Bacteroidia > Bacteroidales > Bacteroidaceae > Prevotella. The sequence goes on along the minus strand of CALGHW010000015.1, from coordinate 3,895 downwards.
AGCTGGTTGTCCCTCAATACCATAATGCTCACGCAGAGCCCGCTGCAACAGACGGTAGGCCTCCACACAAAGCAACTGGTCGATATGACGACGAAAAGACAACGCCTGCCGTCGCCGCCAGGCAGGCAACAGGCGCAAATGGTCACCGAAAAGCGACTCGTCTATCTGCTCCAAGTCGTCGAGTACATAAACGTGCAATCCGTCGACGGTCAGCGAAGACACCATCTCAGTCGATGTCAAACAATGAAGCGAATCCCGTCATTTGGAACACCTCTTTCACATTGGTGTTCAGATGGCGCACCTTGACACTGCCGCCTCCGGCCTGGGCACCTTTGAGCAAGAAGATGAAGGCCCGAAGACCCGAACTACTGATATACTCCAGGTCTTCACACTCCACCTCTATCTTCAATCCCGGTTTTTTGGCCAAAGGTTCGATACGCTTCATGAAGTCAGCGGCACTGGCTGTGTCAAGACGCCCACGAACGGTTATCACCGTAGTGTCTGCAATTTTGTTGATACTTGTTTCCATAAATATATATTTTTCTGTTAGTCACTATTGATATTTTTAGTCTCGCCGGTTGGCAAAGCTGTATAGTTTTTCACAAGGGTAAGCCTGTTCTCACCGTCACGCCGCTCGTAGTCCACACGGTCCATCAACTGGCGCACGAGAAAGAGCCCCAGTCCGCCTATGGAACGCTTGCTCAAGGGCAACGTAGGGTCGGCCATGGCCATCCCAGTAGGGTCAAAAGGCTGTCCACTGTCTGTCAGCACGAAGACCAACTGGTGCGTGGCAGCATGCCAACTGACAGAAAGTTCCACCCTGCCCTCCGTTCCCTCGGCATAGGCATACTGCATGGCATTGACCAGCGCCTCCTCCACCGCCAGATTGAGACGGTTCGACTCCTCCTCTCCGAGATGCAAATCCGTGGCCACCTGTTTCATGAAAGGATGCAGGCGCACGCTGTCAGCCACATCGTTACGGAAGGAGATGCTCCGTCTGCCTTGACGGAAACAAAGCAAGGTAAGGTCGTCACTCTGAGCCGCCGAACCGACAAAGTGGGACAACTGGCCGTAAAGTCCTTCCAGGATGGTCTCCACTCGCTGTGCCTCACAGTGTTCCAGAGCCTGACATACCCGCTCCGGACCAAACATGGCTTCTGTAGCGTCCTCAGCCTCAGTGAGTCCGTCGGTATAGAGCAGCAGCACATCGCCCAACCCCATCGGCAACCGTTCGTCACAATAGTCCACACGCTCCATGACTCCTATCGGCAGATGAGCCGCCAGTGGCACATACCGACATGAACCGTCGGCAGTCAAGAGCAAGGGCGGCGTATGGCCAGCGTTACAGCAGTCCAGTCGTCCCGTGTCGAGATTAAGTATTCCGACAAGGAGAGTCACAAACATATTGGCATCATTATCTGTGGCCAAGGTCTCATTAAGCTGCCGCACAATGGCAGACGGAGAGTCGGCCTTCCGGGCCACACTTCTGAAAAGAGTCTTGGTAATCGCCATCACCATGGCTGCAGCCACTCCTTTGCCCGACACGTCGGCCACGATGAAAATCAGTCGCCGGTCGCACACCATGAAATCATAGAAGTCGCCTCCCACCTCGCGGGCAGGTTTCAGCATGGCCGTCAGTTCCACAGCGTCGCAGGTGGCTGTTTTGGGCACCATAGACATTTGGATGTCATGGGCCATGCCCAACTCGCTTTCTATACGCTGCCGCGTGCGAGTCGCCTCCTCCAAGTCAGCCAGATACCGGGTGAGCGACTGCTGCATATACCCCAAGGCATCAGACAACTGCCGCATATCATGCGTCTTCACTCGAGGCAGGGTGGTGTCAAAATGCCCTTGAGCTATCCGATAGGCGACGGCCGTCATCTGGTGCACAGGCACCATGGCCTTCCTCACGACCAAATGTAAACAGACTACCAGCAAGACCAATCCCACCAGTAAGACCAACAACGAAACGAACGTGGCACTGCCCAGGGTCTTGACTATAGAATCATAGGGACAGACACTGCACAGCGTCCATCCTATATGGGACAGGCGGGCGTGAATCAGCAGGAAGCCGCCTTCCCCTCCCCTTATAAACTCGCCGCCTGAATTGCCATACATGATGCGCCGCCGGTCGCTGTCCGACATCTCCGGTCCTATCACCTCGGCCAGTGTATGAAAATCATTCGAAGATATATGTCCGACGGGAGGCGTGATGATTTTCTCCTCCTTGTCTATCAGAAAGGAGTAGCTGTCTGCATAAGGACGCAAGCCATTGATATTGGCCAAGAAGTCATCAAGCGCCATGTCGGCCACCATTACGGCAAACACAGTATGACCGGTTTTTAACGGTATGACATACGACAAGACCGTCCGGTGGCGGCTTCCAACTCCGTCCTGGTAAGGTTCTGTCCAAAAGTTTTCACCCCGTTCTATCGCCTGGCGATACCACGGTTTGTCGAGATAGTCGTAAACGTCACGCCCGTTCAGTATGCGGTATGACAAAGAATCAGAATTCATGGACACATAATCAATATGGCACCTGTCGTCATTTTCTCCAGGCACCAAGGCCACACCACCCGCATGAATCAGTTGCACACTTGTAATCATCTGCCTGACAGCCCGCCTGCGGACAACTGAATCATTGGGACGGGCCTCTATCTGCCGGGCCACCTGACAGGCTATCCACTCCACCGACGCCATGTCGTCATCCAGTTTCTGAATCATATTCTGCTGCAAGGCAGAAGTGTAAAGCACAGCCTGACGCTCCTCGTGAGGAAGACCATAGACAAAATATATCACAGCGATGCTGCCGAAGATAAGGACAGCAAGCGTCAGGATATAGGCATAAACCCGGAACGACAGGGTATTGAAAAGATGTTTCATTGGGCCGTACGATAATAAGTGAGGGCAACCACATTTTGGTGGAAGATATAGTCATATTTCAAGCTGTCACAGAATCCGCGCACCAGCAACAAGCCAAGTCCTGTCTGGCGGTCGTATTCGGCAGGATTAAAGGGACGGCCATCGTCACCAATCGTCACCATGACCTTCTCCGGAGTGACGGTCAGCCGGTAGTCCACATAATGACGGGCGGGCGACTTGACGTAAGCATGCTCAACAATATTCTTGAGCAGTTCCTCGGACGACACCTCAATATGGGTCTGGAGGGCTGATTCGGCCGACAGATGTATACACAAGAAGGTGTTGAGTTCGCTCATCAGGTTTTCCAGCCCTTTCACAGTGACAGGCATCGACAAATCCAGCCGGTCGGCCGACTCTGGATAAGGCACGAGGATAAACGGTGTCAGACTCTTGTCACGCCGGGCCCGAATCCATGCTGCCACGGCAACAGCCAGCGCCACGACAGCCTGTCCCAAGGCCAGGCCCCACCACGCCCAAGCGGGGGCGACCACAGCCAACAGCCAAAGACCGGCAACCGGCAAGAGCGGCTGTCCGACAGAAATGAGCAGGGCCATCTTCTTGTTGCCATACAGCTGGTAAATAGGAATGAGCAGGTATATCACACTCTGAAAAACAATGTTCAGCGCATAGACCGGTATCGCGTCGGCCGTGGTCTCCAGCAGAGAGGCATCCGTAATGCCATACAGCCTGGCCACACCGTGCGGACAAACCACCAGCGGCAATACAAACACCGCCAAACACACCGTCATAAAGCGATAAACACGTCCCACCACCATAAGCACGCCACTACCGTCGCCAGCCCCTTTCAGGATAGAAGCCACAGGCTGAAAAGCCTTCAGCGTGCCGGAAAGGATAATCATCGACAGACACAACAGATAAACGCACACAGACATCGCCACAATGCCAGACTGCCCGAAATAGTGCATCATGATGTTGTTGTTGGCCCATAGCTGGACAGCAATTAGCAGAGTGG
>CALGHW010000014.1 GCA_937916075.1 uncultured Prevotella sp. | reverse complement strand
GCATCGCCGAGGCCAAGGATATCCTGGCCAACGAGAGCGACCCCGAGATGAAGGACATGGCACGCGAGGAACTGGCCGCCAACGAGGAGGAACGACCCAAGATAGAGGAGGAAATCAAGATAGCACTCGTGCCCAAAGACCCGGAAGACGCCAAGAACGTGCAGATGGAAATCCGCGCCGGCGCCGGAGGCGACGAGGCAGCACTCTTTGCCGGCGACCTCTTCAACATGTACAAGAAATACTGCGACACCAAGGGATGGAACGTATCCATCACCAGCGTGAGCGAGGGGGCCGTGGGCGGATTCAAGGAAATAGACTTTGCCGTAAGCGGAGACAATGTATATGGCACACTGAAGTATGAGTCAGGTGTACACCGGGTACAGCGAGTGCCGGCAACGGAGACCCAGGGACGTATGCACACCAGCGCCGCGACAGTGGCCGTATTGCCTGAAGCCGACAAATTTGAAGTCAACATCAACGAGGGCGACATTAAGTGGGACACGTTCAGAAGCTCAGGCGCCGGCGGACAGAATGTGAACAAGGTGGAATCGGGCGTGCGCCTACGATACCCGTGGAAAAACCCCAACACCGGCGAGGTGGAAGAGATACTCATCGAGTGTACCGAGACGAGAGACCAGCCCAAAAACAAGGAGCGCGCCCTGTCGCGCCTGCGCACCTTTATCTATGACCGCGAACACCAGAAGTATATGGACGACATCGCAAGCCGACGGAAAACCCTGGTGTCTACCGGTGACCGCAGCGCCAAAATCAGGACCTACAACTTCCCCCAAGGACGCGTCACCGACCACCGCATCGGGTTTACCACACACGACCTACAGGGATTCCTCGGCGGCAACATCCAACCCATGATTGACGCCCTGACCGTGGCTGAGAACGCCGAGCGGCTGAAAGAGAGCGAACTGTAACCTTCCATCTAAAAATTCAATGACAATGAACAGAAAACAACTGACAGAACAGATATTCAACAAGAAATCCTTCCTCTGCGTGGGACTGGACACAGACTTGAAGAAGATACCCGCCCACCTGCTGAAAGAGGAGGACCCCATCTTCGCCTTCAACAAGGCCATCATCGACGCCACCGCCCCTTACTGCGTGGCCTACAAGCCCAACCTGGCCTTCTACGAGGCTGCCGGACTCAAGGGCATGGAGGCTTTTGAGAAGACCGTGAAGTATCTTAACGACAACTATCCCGACCACTTCATCATAGCCGACGCCAAGCGCGGCGACATCGGCAACACCTCGGCCATGTATGCACGCACATTCTTTGAGGAATATAACCTGGATGCTCTGACCGTGGCTCCATATATGGGAGAAGACAGTGTCACGCCGTTTCTCTCTTACAAAGACAAATGGGTTATTCTCCTGGCCCTGACCAGCAACAAGGGCTCACACGACTTCCAGCTGACGGAAGACAAGAGTGGCGAACGCTTGTTTGAAAAGGTGCTGCGCGTATCTCAGAACTGGGGCAACGACGAAAACATGATGTATGTGGTGGGCGCCACACAAGGCGAGATGTTTAAGGACATCCGCAAGGTTGCCCCCACCCACTTCCTGCTCGTTCCTGGCGTTGGCGCACAGGGAGGAAGCCTGGAAGCCGTATGCCAATACGGCATGACCCCAGACTGCGGCTTGCTGGTCAACTCCTCACGCGGCATCATCTATGCATCCAGCGGCGAGGACTTTGCCGAAGTGGCAGGACAGAAGGCACAAGAACTCCAAAAGCAAATGGCTACCGAGTTGGCCAAATTAGGATAAGGAACACTGTTCCCAAAAAGAAAACGCACAAGGAGAAAGGGCTTGACACCAATGTCTTTTCTCCTTGTGCGTTTTCTTTTCACAACCGTCATGCAGGCACGCCACAGCCAGCCCAAACAAGCATAAATATCTTTACATTCCATAATCATCAACAAATTCCTTCTCTCCATAAAAAACATGATAAAAAACAGTACTTTCTAAAAAAAGAAGAAAATATCACCTGCATTTTTACATATATGAGTTTTTTTTGCTATATTTGCGAAATTAAAGACAACTCAAGGCATTAAGAAATGGAATTTACTGCGAAACAAATAGCCGATTTTATCGGTGGTAAAGTGGAAGGCAACGAGAACGCTACCGTCCATACATTTGCGAAAATAGAAGAAGGGACAGAGGGAGCCATCTCATTCCTTTCAAACCCGAAATACACCCACTATATCTATGACACGAAATCGAGCATCGTCTTGATTAACGAGGACGTGAAATTAGAGAAAGCCGTGGAAACCACACTGATACGTGTCAAGAACGCATATGAGTGTGTGGCAAAGTTGCTGCAGCTCTACGAGGCAAGCAAGCCCCGGAAGAAAGGCGTGGACGCCCTGGCCTTCATATCCCCCAAAGCCACTGTGGGCAAGGACGTGTATATCGGTGCCTTCGCCTACATCGGTGACGGAGCAGTCATCGGTGACAATGTCCAGATTTATCCCCACACAGTCATCGGCGATGGTGTAAAGGTAGGCAATGGTTGTCTTCTTTACCCCAACGTGACTATCTACGAGAGCTGCAAATTAGGAAATAATGTGACAATCCATGCAGGAACGGTCATCGGTGCCGACGGCTTCGGATTTGCCCCCAACACCGACGGTTACGACAAGATTCCACAGATTGGCATCGTAACCATCGAAGACAATGTGGAAATCGGCGCCAACACGTGTA
>CALGHW010000013.1 GCA_937916075.1 uncultured Prevotella sp. | reverse complement strand
GCGGGAGCATCGTTGCCCTTTTATTTTTTTAACGGAAGGCAAATGGATCCTTTACTGAAAAATGACTACCTTTACCATTCCTTTTTGAATGGATAATCAACTACTAAAATAAATAATATGATGAGAAAATGTATGGTGCTTGGAGCCTTGGCGCTGATTGCTGCGGGGGGCTTGGCACAGCCCCACCGGGAAATAAACTTGCGTGACGGATGGAGATTCTCGCGTGACGGACAACAGTGGGAGAACGTGACCGTGCCGCATGATTGGGCCATAACAGGGCCATTTGACAAAAAGTGGGATCTGCAGGTGGTGGCCATCGAACAAAACGGCGAGAAGGAAAAAAGTGAGAAGTCAGGACGCTCAGGTGCCTTGCCATGGATAGGCGAGGGTAGCTACCGGATGACGCTGAGTGTTCCGCAAGGCTATCGCCATGCCACATTGGTGTTTGACGGTGCCATGGCCGAGCCTACAGTTTTTATCAACGGGCAACAGGCGGGCTATTGGGCTTATGGATATAATGCCTTCCGCATCGACGCCACTCCCTATCTGAAATGGGATGGAGCGGAAAATACAGTAGAGGTACACTTGAAGAATGTGGAGGAGAGCAGTCGGTGGTATCCGGGTGGCGGACTTTATCGACCGGTGAAGCTGGAACTGTATGGCGATACACATTTTGACCCCTGGCAGACGTATGTTCGCACGATGACAGCCACAGGACAACAGGCCACACTGCAGGTGAAGGCTAAGCTGGACGGAGTGACGGGCAAGAAGGACCGTACGGTCGTTTCCCTGGTGGACAAAGACGGCAAGGAGGTGGCCAGCCAGACCCTGAAAGGGGCTGGGACAGACATCCAAACCACACTTACAATTGGGCAGCCTCATTTGTGGTCGCCCGAGAATCCTTATCTCTACCAGTTGAGGATGAGCCAGTATGCTGGTAAAAGGCTTGCTGACGAGCAGACCGTCAAGGTGGGCATCCGGACTGTGAAAGTGTCGAAGGAAGGAGGCTTTGAACTGAACGGCAAGACTCGTAAAATCAAGGGCGTGTGTCTGCACCATGATTTGGGTCCGTTGGGCGCAGCAGAGAACAAGGCGGCCCTTATCCGACAAATCAAGATGATGAAGGCGATGGGATGTGACGCTATCCGCACCGCTCACAATATGCCTTCAACCATGCAGATGGACCTGTGTGACTCACTGGGCATGATGGTGATGGCAGAGAGCTTTGACATGTGGGAATATAAGAAGTGTAAGAATGGCTACGCCCGTTTCTTCAAGGAATGGAGTGACAAGGACATCACCAATCTGGTGATTCACCACCGCAATCATCCCAGTATCGTCATGTGGAGTATAGGCAATGAGATTCCCGAGCAGTGGAGCGCGCGGGGCGTGGAGATAGCCAAGCGCTTGCAAGGACTGTGCCACCAGTTAGACCCCTCGCGTCCTGTCACACAGGGGATGGACCGTGTCGATGCAGCCTTGAAGTCGGGGTTTGCCCAGGCCATGGATGTGCCGGGATTCAATTATCGGTTACATAAATACAAGAAGGGCATAGAACAGTTGCCCCAGGGATTCCTGTTGGGTTCGGAGACGGCTTCGACGGTGAGCTCAAGAGGTGTTTATAAATTCCCTGTTGTGGTGAGCGACAAGGCTACCTATCCCGACGGCCAGTGTTCAGGCTATGATACTGAATACTGTCCTTGGAGCAATCTGCCCGATGACGACTGGCAGATGCAGGACGATAATCCTTGGGTTATCGGTGAGTTTGTGTGGACGGGTTATGACTATCTCGGCGAGCCTACTCCCTATGACGGCTATTGGCCCAGCCGCAGCAGCTATTTCGGTATTTGTGACTTGGCAGGATTGCCCAAGGACCGCTATTATCTCTACCGGTCACACTGGAACAAAGACAGTCATACCGTTCATCTGCTGCCTCATTGGACTTGGCCGGGGCGTGAGGGTGAGGTGACCCCCGTATATTGTTATACGGATGGTGAGTCGGCCGAACTTTTTGTCAATGGCAAGAGTCAGGGCCGTGTCCGGAAAAACAAGGACAGCCGCTTGGACCGTTATCGTTTGCGCTGGAACGAGGTGAAATACGAACCTGGTGAAATTCGGGTGGTGGCATACGATGCCGACGGAAATAAGATAGGGGAGGATATGCGCCGCACGGCTGGCGCGCCGGCCCGACTGGTCCTGACGGCAGAGTGTCCGGACCATGTGGAGCCTAATGTTTTGAAGGCCGATGGTGATGACATGGCCTTTGTCACTGTCTCCCTGCAAGACAAGGACGGCAACCTTTGTCCTGCGGCCAACAATGAACTCTCCTTTGAGGTCAGTGGAGCGGCCACGTTCCAGGCTGCATGCAACGGTGACGCCACGTCGCTCGAACCCTTTACCCAGCCTCGGATGAAGCTCTTTAATGGCCAATTGGTAGTCGTCGTCAGAGCCAAGCAACAGGTCGGGACAGCCACGCTGACGGTAAAGGATGAAAAGCAGAACATTCAGCGGAGCATTACATTCCAAATTGGAAAGTAGGTACAGCGCAGAAATATTGAGCACTTTGAAATGTTAATCGCCTGTAAACGGATGTTTGTCTTCTTTGTGGACATTCGTTTACAGGCGATTCATCTTTTTTGTAGGCCGTATTCTCTTCAGTGACGATGAAAAAATAAATTGGTATGATTTGAGCCTCATATTTTTGAGCTAT
>CALGHW010000012.1 GCA_937916075.1 uncultured Prevotella sp. | reverse complement strand
GCCAGCTCGTCATCCAGGAGAAGGCCAACAAGTATGTGCGTGAGAACGTCGTCCAGCAAATCAAGATTACAGACCGCCACATCCTGCTGCCCAGCGACCGCGACGGCTATACCCACCTCTACCTCTATACCTTGGGCGGACAGCTGAAACGCAAAATCGGCGATGGACAGTTTGAGGTGACCGATGTGTATGGCTACGACGAGGCCACGGGCGACGTGTATTACGCCGCCAACAAGAAAGGACCGCAGAACCAGGAGGTGTATGTCACCCACGCCAACGGCAAGACCGACTGCCTGACCGACAAGACCGGCATGAACTCGGCCATCTTCAGCGCTGACTACAAGCACTTCATCAATATATGGAGCGACCTGGACCATCCCTCGGTGTATACCATCAACACCAATGCGGGCCGCACCGAGACAACCTTGATTGACAACAAGGCCCTGAAACAGAAAATGGACTCTTACGACCTGGGCAGCCGAGAGCTGTTTAGCTTCACCACAGCCGACGGCATCAGCCTCAACGGATGGATGGTCAAGCCCAAGGACTTCGACCCCGCCAAGCGTTATCCCGTCATCATGTACCAGTATGGCGGTCCCGGCAACCAGCAGGTGCTCAACCGCTGGAACAACGGCATGTGCGGCCAGGGGGCCGTCTTCGAGCAATATCTGGCCCAGCAGGGCTATGTCGTGGTGTGTGTGGACAACCGCGGCACCGGCGGCCGCGGCGCCGACTTCGAGAAGTGTACCTACCTGCAGCTCGGTAAGCTCGAGGCCCACGACCAGGTGGAGACCGCCGTGTGGCTGGGCAAGCAGAGCTATGTGGACAAGGACCGCATCGGCATCTGGGGATGGAGCTACGGAGGCTGGAACACGCTGATGAGCATGAGCGAGGGGCGGCCCGTATTCCGGGCCGGCGTGGCCATCGCGCCGCCCACGGCCTGGCGCTATTATGACACGGTGTACACTGAGCGATATATGCGCACACCCAAGGAGAACGCCGCCGGCTATGAGGACAACCCCATCAGCCGGGCTCCGAAACTGAGCGGCGCGCTGCTCATCTGCCACGGACTGGCCGATGACAACGTGCACTTCCAGAACACGGCCGAGTATACCGAGGCACTGGTACAGGCCGACAAGGACTTCAAGGAGAATATCTACGTGAACCGTAACCACAGCATCTTTGGCGGCAACACCCGCAACCACCTGTTCCGCCAGGCGGTCAACTTCTTCAACGACCACCTGAAACGGTAATTGAAAAAACATGGGCGCACGGAAAGCGGCCCCCAAAAAAAGGCTCTCGTCTTTCCATGCGCTCCATATCATACTAACTTAATCAACAAACCATCCAAAAAAATGAAAAAACTATTGTGTGCCGTGGCCATGGCCCTGCTCCTCATGCCGGGAGCCGTCATGGGAGCCAAGGCCAAAAAGAAGGCTAAGGCGGCCACGCCGCAGCTTAGCACCCTGGAGATTATCACCAAGGTCAACGACCAGTGGCAGAAGACCCACACGCCCAACGTGCGCTCCTTCTGGGACGACGCCGCCTATTACACTGGCAACATGGAGGCTTACAAGCTGACCGGCCTGGCCCGTTACCTGGAGTACAGCGACAAGTGGTGCCGCCACAACAAGTGGAGTGGGGCACGGGAGAAGAACCCTGCCAAGTGGCGCTATAAGACGTATGGCGAAGGGCAGGACTTTGTGCTCTTCGGCGACTGGCAAATCTGCTTCCAGACCTATCT
>CALGHW010000011.1 GCA_937916075.1 uncultured Prevotella sp. | reverse complement strand
CGCCCAGGCCCGTCGGGCTGGCATCCGCACAGAGATGTTTCCGGACGCTGCCAAGATGAAAAAGCAGATGAGCTATGCCAACGCCAAAAATGTCCCGTTTGTGGCATTGGCAGGCGAGAATGAAATCAACGAGGGTAAAATCACCTTGAAGAATATGGCTACTGGTGAGCAGCAGTTGCTTACCCCCGATGAACTGGTTGCGACTATCCTTCACGCATGATTTTTGTCCCTTCCTAAGGGTGACTTTTTAGGAATTGGGGCGGGAAGTGCTTACATACCCATGCGGGAGCGTGTCAAAAGATGAGTCTTTCTCTATGGAAAGGACATTTTGACACGCTCTCTTTTATGACATCATACTAACTTTAAAAACAAATCGAAAAAATGAAAATTCTAAAAAACATGACACTACTGGCCTTGCTTGTCCTAGTGCTTTCAGCCTTTAAGCAAGACCACGTGACCACTATCTTCATGATTGGCGACTCCACCATGGCCAACAAAAATATCAATCACGGAAGTCCGGAACGGGGATGGGGCATGGTGCTCCAGTGTTATTTTGACGACGCCATGCGTATAGACAATCATGCTGTCAACGGACGTTCCTCCAAGAGCTTTATCGACGAGGGACGCTGGCAGAAGGTGGTTGACCTTATCAAGCCCGGTGACTATGTGTTTATCCAGTTTGGACATAACGACGAGAAGCCCAAGGCCGACCGCCATACCGATCCAGGTTCCACCTTTGATGACAATCTGCGCAAGTTTGTCCGTGAGACCCGTGAGAAAGGAGGCATCCCAGTACTGTTCAATTGTGTGGTGCGTCGTAACTTCTTCAAGAAAGCCCCACAGAACGATGATGACGAGGCACTCCGCAAGACAACAGGTGCCAAGGTGAAACCCGAGGAAGGCGACACGCTCTATGACACACACGGTGACTATCGCTTTGCACCCAAAAATGTGGCCCGGGAAATGAATGTTCCCTTTGTCGATGCCAACCAGATTACTCATCATCTGGAGCAAAAACTGGGACGTGAGGCGTCAAAGAAGTTGCACATGTGGTTCTTGCCCGGTGAGGAACCCTCCATACCGAAGGGACGTCAGGACAATACACATTATAATATATATGGTGCCCATGTCGTGGCTCATTTGCTGGCAGAAGCTGTCGCCCAGGAAGTGCCGGCCTTGAAGAAGCACCGGGTGAACTATGATCTGTCGGTTGCCCGCAATGGAGCCGGAGACTTCTTTGACCTTGACCAAGCTGTCGCGTCTGTTCCGGACGGAAAGAAGACTACCATCCAGGTGTTGGGTGGACAATGGCAGAAACCAGTGGTCCCTAAAGGCAAGAAGGTAAAGTTTGTTCTTCGGCTGGGCGCACGTTGGAAATAGGTTCCATCCCGCCTTTTTAGTTCTTTTAAGAATAAAGTTGGAGAAAAGCTTGCTCGTTATGAATTTTATCTATATCTTTGCAACTGTAAAAAATACAAAGTTAAAACTTAAACAAGTACAAGATTATGAAAAAGAAATTTATTTGCACCGTATGCGGTTATATCTATGAGGGCGATGCTGCTCCTGAGAAGTGTCCTATTTGCAAGGCTCCGGCTTCTAAGTTTGTGGAACTTACAGACGATGGTCAGGCCACGTTTGCTACAATGCACATATTGGGTGCTGCCCGCAAGGAGGGTGCCAACGAGGAGATGATCAAGGACCTTGAGGCCCACTTCCATGGAGAGTGTGGCGAGGTAGGCATGTATTTGGCCATGAGCCGTCAGGCCGACCGTGAGGGTTATCCCGAAATAGCTGAGGCTTACAAGCGTTACGCTTTCGAGGAGGCCGAGCACGCTTCTAAGTTTGCCGAGTTGCTGGGCGATGTGCTGAAGGACACCAAGAGCAATCTTGAGGCACGTATTGCCGCTGAAAAGGGAGCTTGTGAGGACAAGTTCCGTATTGCCAAGAACGCCAAGGCAGCCGGAATGGATGCCACTCACGACACAGTTCATGAGATGGCCAAGGACGAGGCTCGCCATTGCGCTGGCTTTATCGGACTCTACGAGCGTTATTTCGGCAACAAGAAGTAATCCCGTCAGACAATAAAATCTGCAAATAGCCGTTTTATCAATAATATGATGAAACGGCTATTTTTATATCCAGTCCTTTCGGCCGCCCTGCTGACGGCCTCGTGCACAGACGATGACTCATTTACGACGAGCCGTTCGGCGCTGCTTACTTTTTCTGCCGATACGGTGAGTCTTGACACGGTATTCAGCACGGTGCCTACGTCCACCCATACTTTTTGGGTGTACAATCAAGGTAAGGACGGTCTGCGTCTGAGCCAGGTGCGCCTTCAGCGCGGCAACCAGAGTGGATTCCGGGTTAATGTGGACGGCAGTTACCTGGATAATACGTTGGGCAGCAAGGTGAACGACTTGGAGATACGCAAGGGTGACAGCATCCGGGTTTTTGTCGAGCTGACCTCGCCCTTGAACAATGAGGACACACCTCAGTTGGTGGAAGACCATCTCCTGTTCTCCCTGGAGAGTGGGGTTGAGCAGAATGTGTGTCTGCGGGCCTATTCTTGGGATGCGCAGATTGTCAGCAACCTCAAGATAGTTTCCGATACAACCTTGACGAGTGTCAAGCCCATCTTGGTGCGTGGCGGCATTACTGTGGACAGTCTGGCAACTTTGACAATCAAGTCGCCAGCCAAGCTCTTCTTCCACGATGGTGCAGGCGTGGATGTCTATGGTAGCCTGATGGTGCTGGGGCAGTCTGATGACAATGTCGTCTTTCGGGGCGACCGTACAGACCGTATGTTCCCCTATCTGCCTTACGACCGCGTGAGCGGCCAGTGGAAGGGCATCCGCATCCATTCTTCCTCTACGTCCAATATTGTTTATTATGCCGACATCCATAGCGGTAGTTATGGTATCCAGTGTGACTCGGCGGCCTATGATTCTCTGCAGACTCGTCTTCATGTGGACCATTCCACCATTCATAACTGTAAAGGTCCGGGGTTGTCGGCCGTCAATAGCTTTGTCAATATCTTCAATAGTCAGATTACCAATACCTTGGGCGATTGTGTCGCAGTCTATGGAGGTATGGCACAGATTGTCTATTCCACGTTGGGACAGTTCTATCCTTTCAATGCCGACTGTGGCGTAGCGCTTCGCTTTACCAATTTCAGCCCGCAGGGTGGCAATGTCCCGCTGTATGGGCTCACATGTTATAACTCCTTGATTACCGGCCGTGCGGATGATGTTGTGATGGGCGAGGTAAAAGACTCCACGCTGGCCTATGATTATTATTTCACCCACAGTCTGCTCCGCACCCCCGCCATCACGGATTCCGCTAAGCTGAAGCCGTTTGACCAGGTCATCTTCGAGCAGGCCAAGGATTCGGTCAATGGCAAGGGGCACTTCTTGAAGGTAGACGATGAGAATATGTATTATGATTTCCGGCTTGACTCTCTCTCCACGGCCCGTGGCCGGGCGCTCCCGATGGTGCCCGAAGGATTCACGGACGACCGAAACGGACGGCCTCGTGGGGAAACCCCTGATATCGGTTGCTATCAGACCGAATGTCTTAAGCCGTAATTTCAAAAGGAGGAGTTTGTGGAGTTACAGATAACAAAGAAGGAAATCAAGAAATGACATCAGCGATGAAGGGTGTGCCGAAATGTTTTTCGACACACCCTTCATCGCTGATGGAAAAGTCGTTGGTGTGATTTAGAATTCAGCAAACGACAGGGGCATCAATTGTCGGATACCCTCCATGACATAAAACTTCTCTTTTCCGCAGAGAATGATATGCAGTTGCTGGTTGCTCCTCAGTTCTGTCTCAATCATGGCCTGTCGGCAACTGCCGCAAGGGCTTACCGGTTCCTCCAGCAGTTGTCCGTCGGTGCCTCGGGCGGCAATGGCGATGGCCTCTATGGGCGTGTCTGGAAATTCGGCTCCAGCGGCAAAGAGGGCTGTGCGTTCCGCACAGATGGTCACGCCAAAAGCGGCATTCTCCTGGTTACATCCACGCACGATATGGTTGTTGGACATCCGCACGGCAGCCCCCACCGAGAAGTGGGAATAGGGTGAATAAGAGTGTTGGGTCATCTCGAAGGCGTTGTCTGCCAGCAGGCGGTCAGCTTCCGACAATTCCTCGTAGTTGCAGACTG
>CALGHW010000010.1 GCA_937916075.1 uncultured Prevotella sp. | reverse complement strand
GGCCGACAGCCTGTTGCAGGCCTGTGACTTACTTTTCTGTCTTGATTTCAATACGGTCAGTCGCACGGAAGGCATGGCCCCGGCTATCGTGGCCAGTCAGGCCCACAAGGTACTTATCGACCATCACTTGCAGCCCGATTTGAACTGTGACCTCACTTTCTCCTTCCCTCATCTCAGTTCCACTTGCGAGTTGGTGTTCCGCATTGTTTGGGAGCTGGGCGGCTTCGATTCATTGGGCACCCACTTTGCTGTGCCTGTCTATTGTGGCATGATGACCGATACGGGCGGTTTTACCTACAACAGCACCCGTCCTGAAATTTTCTATATTATCAGCATGCTTCTTACCAAGGGCATCGACAAAGACAAGATATATCGTAATGTGTATAATAACTATAGCGAGAACCGTATCCGTCTGATAGGCTATGTGCTCCATGAAAAACTTGAGGTGGACGCTTGCCGCCATGCGTCCTTCTATGCGCTGACCCGAAAGGACCTCCGTGACTTCCACTATGTTAAAGGCGACGCTGAGGGACTGGTCAACATGCCTTTGCAAATCAAGGGACTGAAGCTCTCCATCTCTCTTCGCGAAGACACCGAGAAAGACAATACCGTATGGGTGAGCCTCCGCTCGGTTGACGATTTCCCCTGCAACGAGGTGGCGGCGGCCTTTTTCAATGGTGGCGGTCATCTCAATGCCTCGGGCGGTCGCCTTTATTGCAGTATCGAGGAAGCCATTGAGACCACCCGCAATGCCATTCGGCACTTTGAAAGCAAGTTAAAGTAACGAAATAAAGACACGTAAGTGCCGTTTTTTTATTAATTTTGCAACCGATCCAAATCCTATAAGCAAAAACGAAGAATGAGAAACCATTTTTTATATGTACTCCTGTTCTTGGCCGGTCTTGCGGGGCTGGCCTCCTGTAGCGACTATGAGACCTATGGCGAGAAGAAAGAGAAGGCTTATGAAGCCATTCAGAGTTTCATCAGCGACTCGTCCATCAATGTAATCAATGAGGCCCAGTTTCATGCCCAGCATGATTCTACTTATGTCTACAAGGGCGGACAGTATCTCAACCAGTATGTCTATCTCAACAACACGGGCGTGTATATGCAGATTGTGCGCAAGGGCTGCGGCACACCGCTTGAGGAGAGCAAAACAGGGGTCAATATTCTCTGTCGTTATACAGAGTATAACATTTTGGACAAAGTGGTGGCAAGCCGTGACGACCAGAGTGCGCGCAACTATGAGAAGATGCACGTTACACGTACTGGAACCACTTATGACGCCTATTTTGCCAGTGGCGTGATGTCGTCCACCTATTCTACCACCACAGTGCCTTCGGGCTGGCTTGTGCCTTTGGCCTACATCAATATCGGGCGTCCGGTGGAACTGGATGACGAGATTGCCCTGGTGAAGCTTATCGTGCCCCATACGCAAGGCACGTCTGACGCCAGCAGCAATGTCTATCCCTGCCACTATGTCATCTCCTATCAGCGTGAACAATAAACCTAATAACTATATACTATTATGACACTGATAAAATCAATCTCCGGCATCCGGGGAACTATTGGCGGACACACGGGCGACACGCTCAATCCGCTTGACATCGTGAAGTTTACAACAGCTTATGCCACCTTTATCCGTCGCAGCACGCCTTCAGGCAGCAACAAAATTGTTGTGGGCCGTGATGCTCGTATCTCAGGTGAGATGGTCAAAAACATCGTTTGCGGAACATTGATGGGGATGGGCTATGACGTGGTCAACATCGGGCTGGCCACCACGCCTACCACCGAGTTGGCCGTGCGCATGACTGGAGCCGACGGTGGCATCATCATCACCGCCAGCCATAATCCACGGCAGTGGAATGCCTTAAAGTTGCTCAACCGTGAGGGCGAATTTCTTACCAAGGCCGACGGTAATGAGGTGCTTGGCATTGCAGAAAAGGAAGATTTTGAGTATTCCGACGTGGACCACTTGGG
This sequence comes from uncultured Prevotella sp., assembly GCA_937916075.1. Taxonomy (GTDB): domain Bacteria; phylum Bacteroidota; class Bacteroidia; order Bacteroidales; family Bacteroidaceae; genus Prevotella. The sequence continues at coordinate 2,180 of CALGHW010000010.1, read as the reverse complement.
GCATTACGTGGAGGACAATACTTTTAACGACCGTCATATCGATGCCGTGCTCGGCTTGAAGCTTGTGGATGTGGAGGCCATCAAGAAGGCCAAGTTCCATGTGTGTGTTGATTCTATCAACAGTGTCGGTGGCATTATCCTGCCCCGTCTGCTCGACCGTCTGGGTGTTACCTATAAATTCCTCAACGGTGAGGCTAATGGCGATTTCGCCCACAATCCTGAACCGTTGGAGAAAAACCTGCATGGCATCATGGACGAGTTGAAAGGTGGGGCCTATGATTTGGGTATTGTCGTTGATCCCGATGTGGACCGCCTGGCCTTCATTTGTGAGAACGGACGGATGTTTGGCGAAGAATATACTCTGGTGAGTGTGGCTGACTATGTGTTGAGCCATACGTCAGGCAACACGGTGAGCAACCTAAGCTCTACTCGTGCCTTGCGTGATGTCACCGAGCGTCATGGCGGACATTACACGGCGGCTGCCGTAGGTGAGGTCAATGTGACGACGAAGATGAAAGAGGTGCATGCCGTTATCGGTGGTGAAGGCAATGGCGGAGTCATTTACCCAGAGAGTCATTATGGCCGTGACGCCTTGGTGGGCATTGCTCTGTTCCTGTCGTCGCTGGCCCAGAAGGGCTGTAAGGTGAGCGAGCTTAGAGCCACTTTCCCCAACTATTTTATCGCCAAGAACCGCATAGACCTCACCCCGTCTACAGATGTGGATGCCATTTTGGTCAAGGTGAAGGAGATGTATAAAGACCAGCAGGTCAACGATATCGACGGCGTGAAGATTGATTTCCCTGACAAATGGGTACACCTCCGCAAGTCGAATACCGAACCCATTATTCGCGTCTATAGTGAGGCGTCCACGATGGAAGAGGCCGATGCCTTGGGGAAAACCTTGATGCAGGTGGTCTATGATATGCAGAAATAAAGTTTATTATTGAGATAACTACTGAAAAGACAAGTGTCTGTCGGTTCACCAGAAGTGGATGCCGACAGACACTTGTCATGCGAATAGACCTTTAAAGAGCAAACAAAAGGATAGAAATCAGAATGGAATATATGTCTCAAGAAGGCTACGACAAGCTCGTGGCCGAGCTCCATCAGTTGGAGCATATCGAGTTGCCCCGTGTGCGCGACGCAATAGCTGAAGCTCGCGATAAAGGCGACCTCAGTGAGAATTTTGAATATCATGCCGCCAAGCGCGAGCAAGGCCGGTTGCTGGGACGGATACGTTTTAAACAGAGGGTGCTCGAAAACGCCCGTGTCATTGACACCTCGAAGCTCAAGACCGATTGTGTTGGCTTGTTGAGCAAGGTGGAAATCACCAATATGGCCAACAACCGGCGTATGTCATATACCATTGTCAGCGCCCATGAGGCCAACCTGCGGGAGGGCAAAATCTCTGTCAAGTCACCCATTGGTCAGGCATTGCTCAACAGAAAGGAGGGTGACATCGTAGAGGTACGTGTGCCGGCCGGTCTGTTAAAATTGCGTGTTGAGCGCTTTGAGCTGTAGGTCTCTTTCAAAAACAATGGTGCCCCAAGTAGTCGTCTTTACACTTGGGGCACCATTGTTGATAGATGTACAGATGCTTTATTTCACCCATACCACATAGTCTTCCTTTCGTTCTTTTGGTGCTGCGGGCTCTTTGAGGGCGTAGCCCAGGGCCACATGTCCGATGCCTTCGTAGTTTCCGTGGATTCCCCATTGGTCAAGTAGGGCCTTTCCTTCTGCCGAGGCGAACACCTCTTTGGCCCGGTGAATCCAGCAACTGCCCAGTCCCACGGCATGGGCGGCGTTCATCAGGTTGCCCATCACAAGCGATCCGTCATAGAGGTATGTGGGGCGCTCGCGGTCGGCCAGTACCACGAGGATGACCGGTGCGCCATAAAAAGGGTCTGTATCGGTGCCCATCACCTGGGCGTTTAGTTGTGAGAGCCGGTCGCGTACGGCCTTGTTGGTGACTACCACGATGCGAGGCGACTGCATCCCCCGGCCAGTCGGGGCATATTCACCAGCTTTCACCACTTGGGCTATCAGTTCGTCTGAAGGCAGTTTTTCGGTATTAAACCCACGCACACTGCGGCGTGTCTCAAGCGTCTTTAGTGTTTCGTTCATAGTCTTTATTTTAAATATTTTGTTATGTCCTTTCCAGCTCTTCTTTCAGGAAGCGC
>CALGHW010000009.1 GCA_937916075.1 uncultured Prevotella sp. | reverse complement strand
AATGAAAGACAACGAGGAAGAATACTCTCTTCTTCCCCAAGGGCATGCCGAGACGTGAGGTCTATAGGCATGCCCTTTTTATTCCATCACTTGGTATTCATAGACCCCTTTGACGGCAATACGCTTACCGTAAGTGCTCACCACACCACTTATCAGCAGCTGTTTGTTGTAGAGTTCGGGATGGTCCTGGAGGTTGAGCTGTTGGCGCATGGCCTTGTCCGTGGGACTGGTGAGTGCCACAAGAATCTGTTGGTCCTCGGGCAGGGCGACACCCTGGTAGAGCGTATCGGCCAAGATGAGGTTGGTGGTATTGAGGAAAGGAGGTACATAGACGGCCGACTTCAGACTGGTGGATGTGCTGGTGCCCACAACGTAGCCAATGAGCAGAATGTCCTGTCCCGTGGTCATCTGGAGCACTTCGCTGGGCACATAGGCCCATACCTCATCGTCACCGTCATCATCTCTTTCGTCGTTGTTGTCCTCCTCGTCAGAAGGCGTGTTACCCTTGTTGTTGGTTGCCTCCTGCTCAGGCGTTTTCTCGTTTGTGTAATAATAATATTTCTTCTCGCAACTGGTCAAGACAACCATTAGCAGAAGAGCCGTCAATAATTGTTTCAGATACATAGGCAAATAGGTAATGATGATTTAGGTAAATAATGATGTATGTATGAAAGCCGAGTCCGGCTTGTCGGTGTGTGGAGACTGCTCTACTCACAGTCCTTTTCTTCACCTTGGCTGGCCATCTTGAGATATTCAGAAGGTGTCATGCCGTTGATTTTGCGGAAGGCCCGGATAAAGCTCACGGCATTGGTGTAGCCCACTTCCTCGTAGACAGCCTGTATGGTGCGGTTGGCATAATGTTGCTGGTCGGCCAACCGCCGGCTGGCCTCGCTGATGCGGCGTTCGTTGAGCAGCGTCTTGAAGTTCTTGCCGTAGGTCTCGTTGATAACCTGTGATACATATTTGGTATTGCTTCCTACAGCCTCGGCCAGCATATTGAGATTAAAGTCGGGACGAGCGATGTAGCTCAGGTCGCTGAATACCCTTACAATCTTGTTGAGCAACAGCTGCATTTGCTCCTTTCCGGGGCCTGTCCCCGATGGCGTGTCCATGTTATCCGATGGCGTGTTGACCTCCTTTTGCCGGTCAGCCCACTGTTGGAGCAACTGTTGGCTGTTGTGTTCCTGCTGTTGCAGTTGTCGGTTTTTGTCAATCAAAGCCCGGTGGGCCATCTTCAGCTTACGGTTGTTGCGCAGCAACAGCACCATCAGGAGCATGAGTGTCAGGGCCATGACAGATACCCCGATTAGGGTGAAAGTCTGTCGGCTGATGACTCCGTTGAGCGAGCTGATATGCTCATTGGTCTGTCGGTTTTCATATTCCACCAGCTCATTGTCGGCCGAGAAGATATCCTTGCGGTTGAATAGCGAGTCGGACAGCGAGAGATACAGGCTTCGGTAGTGGCTCTCTTGGCGGTGGTCACCCTTGAGGCTGCTGGCGTCGGCCATGAGCTGGTAGACGCTGGTGAGCAAGTCGAGTGAGCAGTGTTCGGATCCTTTTTCCAAGCACAGCCGGCCATATTCCAGCGCCTTGTCACTCTGATGGCTATGTAGGTATATCTGTCCCATCTCACAATATTGGAACAGTGAGTAGCAGAGGGGCATGTGCTGCTTCTGTGCATAGTGGAGCGCTTTCTGGTGATAGGCCAGCGCTTCCTGTGGTTTGCCTTCGGCCAGTGCGATGCGTGCCCGGTTGTATATCACGTAGTATTTGAGTGTTAGCGTGTCGCGTGCCCCAGTCTGTCCTTCCAGCAGATGGTAATATGCCCAGGCTTCCTTCACGTTGCCTAATTTGGCATAGCTGGACACGATATTGGTCAAGAAGTTGGCCTTCAGGCGCTGTTCTCCATACTTGTCACACATGGCATATCCTTTGAGCAAGTATTGCAGGGACCGGGTATAGTCGTTGATATTGAAATATACGTTGCCGATATATCCGTTGCTGACAATGACCGTGTGCCAGTCCTTCTCGCGTTCGGCTGTCTCCAGGCTTCTGGTGAAGCATTTCATGGCCATGGGGAAGTTATCCGTCTGGATATAGTCTATCCCTTGGCGCAACAATTTTTCTCCCTCACCTGCCCATGCCTGCGAAAAAGGCAACAGTATACCTATTAATATATAAATAATCCTTAATTTCATTCCGAAAGAGTTTTCATTGCAAAAGTAACGACTTTATTTCAAAACGAGTGAAGAAAATGACAAAAAGTAATGTTTTGACTTACATTTCAAGAATTGTAAGATAGTTAACCGCCTGATGATAACGTTTTTTAGCCTACTTTTCTTAATTTTGCACCAACGATAATCCCAAACAATAAAATAGAAGATATGAGAAAAGGTTTACTGTTGCTTACATCCGTTTGTATGACACCGCTGGTCTCCTTGGCCCAGACCGACTATCAGGTCAGTACAGAAGTCCAAAAGAAGAAAGTGCTCTTGGAAGAGTTTACAGGCATCCATTGCGGTTGGTGTCCGGAAGGTCACAAAATCAGTCAGCGGATGCTCAAGGGTATGGCCGGCCAGGCTTATGCCATCAACATTCATGCGGGCAGCTACAGTGAGCCCAATGGCGGTGAGCCCGACTACCGCACACCGGAAGGCGACTCGCTCTCCGTGCTCCTCAATTCGGCCGAGGCTGGATATCCCTGCGGAACCATCAACCGTGAGGCCTACGATGGCCATACGCTATACTCGCGTTCGCTTTGGATACCCTTGGCCCAATATTACAATGAGCAAGACGCCCCCGTGAACCTCTATGTCAAGAGTGTTTACGATGGTGAAACAGGCCAGCTTACGGTCCATGTGGAAGGCTATTACACGGCACAGCCCTCGGCGGGCACCCACACGCTGAACGTGTGTTGGACCCAGAGCGATATCCTCGGACCACAGAATGGTGGCGGCGTCGGTGATGCCTATTCCCACCAGCATATGCTCCGCGATTATGTCACACCCCTGTGGGGCGATACCCTTCTGGCGGCCCAAGGACAATATTTCGTGCGTGACTATGTGTACACCCTGCCTCAGGCTGTTGGCCCTGCTGCGGTGAAGCCCGAGGATATCAGCGTGATAGCCTTTGTCACGACCGACAAGGTGGGTATTGAAAATGTGGAGGGCGGAAAACCGCTGTACACGCATTACAATGAGACTCCTTGTGGTGAGCTGAAGGGTCCCGACATGCCTATCGGCACCCGTTATGGCTACAACTATTTTGACCTCTATCTGAAAAACAAGTCGAGCCAGCGTCTCACCTCGGCCACTTTTGACGTGACCGTCGACGGCATTACTGAAGAGCAGACCGTCAGCTGCGATATCGACCAGTTCAGCACGGGGGCTGTCCGCATCCCGGCTACGCTCCGGTATGCCGCCAAGGGCAAGACTAAATACAGCGTGGTACTCACCGGGCTGAATGGCACTGAGGTGACACGCGACACGCTGAGTGGCGGATTCCAGAAGCCTGCCTATACCAATACCACTGTGCGTTTTCAGATAACCACCGACACCCAGGCTTCGCAGAACCAGTTCTTGCTCAAGGATGCCGACGGTAACGTCGTGAAGGAGTTCGGACCCTATGCCGACGGAAAGGTGGAGACCTATACCGAGACGGCCACCCTCGAGGAGGGCAAGACCTACTGTATGGAAATCACCGACAGTTGGGGCGATGGAATGTTAAGCGGCGGAAAGGGTGCCCTGGTTGTGCGCAGCGGCAATAACCGGCTCATCGACCAGTTCTATACCATTACGGGTTATGGCGTGCGCTCATTCTTCACCGTAGACACAGCCGCTGGCATCCAGAACCTTCCGTCCCACACGGAAGCGGCAGCCGATACTGAGTGTTATACCATCGACGGCCGACCGGCGACGCAAGCTCCCCGGGGACTGTATCTGGTCAAACAAGGCGATAAGACAATGAAAATCATCAATCACAAAAAACAATAGGAGATACCATTTATGAAAAGAATTCTACTCTCTATGGCGCTGGCTGCTGCCATGGCAGCTCCCGTGTCAGCCCAATGGGTCAATGACCCGGCACAATGCAACATCGTGAGTCCTGCAGGGTCCAACAATTATGGCTACGACATCCAAACCAATGCCAACGGCATGACGTATGTCTTCATGCAGATACCCCACAATGAAACCATCGAGATGCGACTGCAGATTCTGGACAAGGATGGTGTCAAGACCTTGCCGGAGGAAGGACAGCTCATCTCGGCTGAGGCAAACCAGACATGGACCAAAGTCAACCAGCATCTGCTCATCGACCGTGACGGCAATGCCGTCATCGCTGTCTTCGACTTCCGCAAGGGCAATGAGACTTATACCATTTATAAGTATGACGAGACCGGCAAGGAGCTCTGGAGCCGGACGCTTGGCGAGGGCGTTGACAACGAGTCCTTGGCTTCCATGTCGATGGTCAACACCACCGATGGTGGCTATATGTTGGCCTATGAGGCTTATTCGTATGATAATGCCCCCACGAAAATCTATGTCTATAAGCTGAAGGCCGACGGCAGCCTGGCCTGGAGCGAGCCTCTGCTGCTGAAAGATGACAGTGGCGTCAACGACTATACCTATCCTTATCTGGTAGACGCCGGTGACGGTCAGGCGATGATGGTCTATGCCAAGGGCAGCAACCAGGACTTGATGGCCCGCATGATAGATATCAGTGGTGACGATGTGTGGGACGAAGACCTCATTGTTTACCGGGGCGGATTTATGCCATCTCTTCCTTTGTATACCATGATGGATGTGTACAGTGCTCCTGACGGCGGCGCCTTTGTGGCCTGGTGTGATCCTGATGCCTTGACCAGCACCTACGAGAATCGCTTGTCGTATATCAAGAATGATGCCACCTATGGGTTCTCCACAGGTGAGGAGGGTACCAATGTGAGCAACCAGACCGAATACTCGCGGATGGTCCCGACGGTATATTACGACAAAAACGAAAAAGCCGTCTACATGGTCTACCGCCAGTTTGACCAGGCGGCCCAAAACCTTCAGGGCCTTTTCCTCCAGAAAATGTCACTTGATGGCGAGTTGCTCTGGGGACCTAACGGCAAGCCCGTGATTGACATCCAAGACTCTGTGAATTGCAGTTTCTGCACCATCCAGGGAGCCAAGGACGGACAGATAGCCGTGTTCTACCAGACCATGGCGGGCAACGCCACCAACAGTCCTGTGGGTTCCTATATCGCCCTGTATGACAAGGAGGGCAACCAGGTGCAGGCTCCGGTCAACTTCTCCACCTCCACGGCGGTGAAGAACAACTTGCTGTCGTCGCCGCTCATGGATGACCAGTATTATTTGGTCAACTGGAATGAGAATCCTTCTCAAAATAAGGAGAACATCTGTATGCAGCGGGTCTATCTGGACGGCTCCGTGTCTGGTATCCGTGAGATTGACGGCGAGCACAATGCCAAGACTTTGCTTCGTCAGGAGATATACGCTCCGTCGGGCGAGCGCTTGCAACATCTCTCGGAGGGTGTGAACATCATCCGCAATGTATATACAGACAACAGTACAAGCACAACTAAGAAAATAGTAAAATAAAACGCTTATGAAGAAGAGACAAGCATTTGTGGCCTTGGCTCTGGCCACGCTGTTCCCCACCCTCTCGTGGGGACAGGTCACCCAGAGCTATGAGGCCGAGGTGGTGCAGGGCGCATATGTCCCTATTACCGACGGACAGGTGGTGCCGTTGGGCGTGTCGGGCACCGACTTTGACAATGTGGTCTATGACAAGACCAATACGCCCAATGATTTGACGGTCAATGCAGAGGGTTATCCCATCGGTTTCGATTTCAAGTATGACAATCAGCTGATGAACCAGTTCTTCATCGGCTCCCACGGCTTCCTTGTTTTGGGACGTGACCAGGTGAAAACCACTGTGCCCGGCAATCCCAGTTTCTTTCTGAGCAATCAGGATAACGATGTGATAGGCTTCTGCTACCGCAGCACGGTGGCGGCCATCGCTTCGACCGAGATAAGCTACAAGACGGTGGGCGAGGCCCCAAACCGACAGCTCATCGTCCAGTTTAAGGACCTGCAACTGTTGGTGGACAGCTGGAAGGGCGAACAGGTGCGCGACACCGTGTCACTCCAGATGCGCCTGTCCGAGTCGGGCAAGATAGAGATGATAACCAGCGGCTTTGAGCCATGTGCCGAGGCGGCCGACGCGATGAATTACAACGATGGTTTCCGTATCGGCTTGCGAGGCCAGGACAAGGATGTCATTGCCAAAAGCAGTGCTTTCGACGGCAGCAGCTTCTCCACCTCCACCTCTACCGGCTATATCAGTTGGCGCGGCAGCAGCTATCCGGCCGACGGACTGACCTATACCTTTACGCCTCCAGAGGATTGTGCGGCCCCTGCCACACAGCCCACAGAGCTTCAGCTGACCAGCACCACCCTCAGCGTGGACGGCAGCTTTAAGGCTGTCGATGCGGCCGACCACTACCTGGTGCTGATAGGGCGTGACGCCTCGTTGACAGCACTGCCCGAGAATGGCAAGACTTATGCCAAAGGCGACTCGATAGGCACGGCCCGTGTGGTCAACTTTATTGACGGTACCAAGCTGAGCGCAGGCGATGAGGCAACCTTCACGACAGGTGATATCCTGGAGGGCACGCAGCAATACTACATTCATGTGCTGGGTGTCAACTCGGCTTGCTTCTTTGGTCCGAAATATAACCTGGAGAACCCTCTCACGGCATCTGTCAGCACGCTGCCCGACGCACCGTCAAGCTTGACCGTGACAGCCCAGGACTCTACCACCATCACCGTCAACGTGAAGGCCAATGCCGCCGGCGATGATGTGTTTGTGGGCTATACCACTCTGCCGGCCATGAACAAGTATAGCCAGACGGTAGAAGGAGGACGCTTCGGCATGCCGTCGGGCAATTATGCCGCTGGCGACAGCATCGACGGTGGTGGCTATGCCGCCTATACCGGAAAGGCGAAAGACGGTATTGTGCTCAGCGGTCTGAAACCGGGCGAGATTTACCACATTGGCGTATGGAGCCGCAACAGTGCCGGCCAGTATTCTTCCACTTCCGTGCAGAATGATACCCATACGGCTTGTATTGTGCCCTGGACGGCCAGCTTTGCCAACAACGCACAGTATGGGGCTCCGGCGGGCTGGCGCTTTGAGGGCACCTGGCAGATGGACCGCGACGGTAGCCTTTGCGGTATCATCGACAATCCCAATGCCAGCAAGGGTGCCGACGAGTGGATTGAAACACCGCCGGTATACCTGACGGAAGGCACCAACCGACTGGTGCTCAATCTCCTGATGACAGAATATGTCAACTATGCCAACGGCCCGTATGCCATGAGAGACCGTGATACCATCCGCATACAGGTGGCCGAGGACGGCAGCGACAACTATACCACGGTACAGGAATATACCAAGGACAACCGTCTGACCTTTGCCTCAACCGACAGTCCTGTCAAGCTTTATGTGCCCTTCGCTGAAGCCGCAGGCAAGCGGGCCCGGGTGCGTCTGTTCCTCCATGTCTATGGAGAGCCCAAGACGGCGCTTACCGGTATCCGTATAGAGCAGAAGGAGGCTTGCGACTATCCGGTCAACGTGATGGCCATCGACTCTACCGTGGTGGCTGATGAGGCTGCCGTGACGTGGACTCCTCAAGGTGAGGAAGATGCCTGGGATGTGCGTTACAAGAAGACGGCCGACACCGAGTGGAGCAAGGCTGTCACAGTGCGTGAGAAGAAATATACACTGACCGGTCTGGAGGGCTTCACCGATTATGATGTGCAGGTGCGCGCCCGCTGCTCGGCCACCAGCCAGAGCCAGTGGTCGGAGACGGGAACCTTCCGCAGTGGAATGTCTGTTCCGTTTGACCTGGCCTTCACGGACTTGGATGCCTTGCCCAGTGGCTGGGACATCATGGAGGGTGCGCTCTCTGAAAACACCCAACTGACCGACGGAGCCAGCTGGAGCTTCAACAAGGGATGGTTTGGCGGTGCTAACATGAGCTATACGGAAGTGAATGAGACTGCCGACGACTGGCTCTTGACTCCTGTCATGAACTTGGGTGACGGCTCGGTGAACTATCAGGGACAGTTGACCCTCACCAGGAGCTACGGCTCTAAGGAGACCACCGGTACCGTTCAGGTCGTGGTGGCAGAGGCCGGCAAGCCCTTCACACCGGCTGGCGTGGCGCTCACCATCAAGGCCGACGAGTTGCCCGACGCCTATGATTCCAAGACCTATGCCTTCCCGCTCCGCGGACTTCAAGGTAAGGTGCGCCTGGGTGTCTATGTGCACAGTGAGGATGCCAATATGCCGAGCATGACGCTCGACTCGCTTCAGGTGCATTATACCTGTGTCAATGACATCGAGGCCAAGGTGGACACCGTGACCGACGATTCGGCCCATATCTCCTGGACCAGCGGCGCCGACCAGTGGTTCTACTATGTGGCAGAGGCCGGACAGCCCCGCGGCCAGTATCTGACCACGGATAAACCTGAGCTGGCCCTCACCGGACTGAAGCATCATACCTCTTATGAGATAGGACTGACCAAGGCTTGCGAGCCGGGCGACACCGCCAAGGTGAAGGTCATCGAGATAACGACTACGGGTTCTGTTTGTGCCGAGCCCGAGCAGGTGAAGGTGACGGCCGACAAGTGGACGGCCCGGATAGAATGGACCGGTGAGGCCGGTGCCTACAATGTGCGCTATCGCAAGCAGAATATTGAGCAACCTGCAGCCTGGATTACCGAACAGGTAAGAGACACCTTTGCCGTTATCACCAACCTGGAGGCCAACACCACTTATGAGTATGCCGTGCAGGCCCAGTGCAGTAAGTCGGAAAAGGATACCAGTGCTTACACGCCTGTGAATACATTCACTACTTTGGCAGAGACGTGCCTGACGCCTGCCGACGTGTCTGTCACACCCTCTTACGACAAGGCCGACCTCTTCTTTGAGAGTGAAGCCGACCGCTTCGAGGTGGCTGTGCGCAAGGCTTCTGATGAGGCCTGGACCACACAGGTATACGCCAGTCTCGGTGACAATGACAACAAGCATATCATCACCCTTACCGGACTGGCTGCGGAGACCGACTATAAGGTGCGTCTGCGGGCTATCTGTGCCGAGGGCGACAGCAGCCGCTGGACTGCCGTGACCGGGTTTGCCACAACGGCTGTGCCCGAGTGTGTCACTCCGACGGGACTCTCTGTCGAGGACATTACGGCTACTTCCGCCACACTGACCTGGACGGCCGACGAGAGCAACCTCAGTTGGAACATCCGTTACCGCGAGAGCTCGGCCAGCGAATGGACTGAAAAGGCTCAGCTCACGGAGCGTCAATACAAGCTGGAAGACCTCAAGGCCAACACCGTCTATCTGTGGCGTGTGCAGGCTCAGTGTGAGGCCGACCGCCAGAGCAAGTGGGCTACGCAAAACAAGTTTACCACCAGCCAGACCACAGCCATTGCCACGGCGCAGACGGGCCGTATACAGTTGTTCGTGAAGGGTCATACGCTCAATGTGGCCAATCCCGACGGCCGACTGATCCGCAAAATCACGGTCTATGCTGCCGACGGCCGGACGCTGCTCTCCACGGAGGTGAACACTACCGAGAATGTCTTTATCCCGCTTCATACTGCCGGTCAGGTAGTGGTACGTGTGGAGGCCGCAGGCAAGACATTCACGATGCATACAGTGATAAGATAATCCTCATCAATTAAGTTTAACGAAAAAGTTTTCTATTTGTAAAGCTCCGGCATACGGTGGGCTTGTGAAAGTCTCCGTATGGCCGGGCTTTTTTTATTTACATACGTGTAAACTGGGCGCATCAGTACCCGCCTTCCGTTTAGCATCGATGCATGTTTGTTGGAAAAATTATGCTTTTTTGTCTATTATAAAAGACAAAAAAAAGAAAAATACAGGTTTTGTCTTCTATAAAAGATAAAATAGGTATTTTTGCAGAAAATATCATTTATAGAGGATAAAATATGGCAAACATCATTCGTCAATCATACATCAACAAGATAGAAAAATATCTTGGTAAGGAGGTCATCATCGTCTTGGTGGGTCAACGTCGTGTAGGCAAAAGCTGCACGATGAAGATGATACGTGATCGTAAGAAAAACGATGAAGGCAATAATATTATATATATAGACAAGGAGAAAAGGGAATTTGACAATATCCGGACATATCAGGATCTCAACGAGTATATCAGTCAGCGTTTTGTTAGTGGTAAACACAACTACATACTCATTGACGAGATTCAGGACATCAAGGAATTTGAGCGTTCCATCCGTAGTTACCGCACCGAGCCGAAAACAGACATTATTGTCACAGGCTGCAATGCCGGTATGCTGAGCAATGAACTGAGTACGCTTATCGGTGGCCGGTATAAGGAAATCTATATCCAGTCGTTAAGTTATAATGAGTTTCTGGAGTTTCATAAACTTAAGGACAATGACGAGTCGTTGAGTCTTTACATACAGTATGGTGGCTTGCCTGGTTTGACCAAGATAGGATTGGAAGAGGATGATGCGCGTGAATATCAGATGGATATATACCATACAGTACTTCTCAAGGATGTCATCATGCGCAATCAGATAAGAAACGTGCCATTCCTTGAAAACCTGGTGCGCTTTCTTGCTGACAATACAGGCAAGTTAATCTCAGCCAACAGTATCGCAAAATACATGAGATCGCAAGGAGAAAGCATCACCTCCACAGTTATCATCAACTACATATCTTTTCTTTGTGAGGCCTATATCTTGCACAAGGTAAGCCGCTACGACATCCATGGCAAGCGTATCTTTGAGACCAACGATAAATTTTATTTCGAGGACAATGGCATCAGGAACGCCATTGCCGGTGGAACACGGGAGGGCGACATAGAGAAAGTGATAGAGAACATCATATATCAACACCTCATCCGTTTGGGCTATCAAGTATATGTCGGCCAGTTGCAAGCAGGAGAAATCGACTTCGTGTGTACCAAGCCCAAGGGAGGACGCATATATGTGCAGGCATCGTATATCATAGCCGATGAAGCGACAAGAGAAAGGGAGTTTGGCAATCTGCGGGCCATCAAGGACAATTATCCGAAGTACGTTATCTCCATGACCCCTCTCCTCACAAAAAATGACGACAACGGCATCACGCATATTCATCTCCGTAAGTTTCTTGCGGAGGGACTGTAAGAATTAAAAGTATGTTAGAGGTTGTTTCTGCCTGTATATTGAAGAATGTAGTGGATGCGGCGAAATGGAAGTGTAAAAATATAAAGATTTTTCATGTCTGCTCAAAGAGTCCTTCTGAGCATTTGAAGCGGGCTAAATGAGAAAGTTGCCTGATTACGAAGAGAAAGTTGCCAAGTTTCTCCTCGAAATCAGGCAACTTTCTCTTCGTAATCAGGCGGCGTTATTTTCTTGATGCGAACAGATGTAATAAAAAATCATCATTAGAACGTGAGCTATGGCTCAACATCCGTATCGGATGCTGTGTCCTTGTCGGTATGGCGCTTGTTCCACTTGATGTTTCTCGGATGGTGCTCCAGGATTTCCTGGCGCAGCGTGGTGGTGCTGAGGTGGGTGTATATCTCGGTGGTGCCGATATCCTCGTGTCCCAGCATGGCTTGGATGGCCCGGAGGTCGGCTCCGCCTTCCAGCAGGCTGGTGGCGAAGGAGTGGCGTAAGGTATGGGGACTGATGGTCTTGTCGATGCCGGCTTCGGCGGCCTGACGCTTAATCATGATGAGAATCATGGTGCGCGTGAGGTGGGCTCCGCGGCGGTTGAGAAACACATAATCCTCCTCGCCAGGCTTGATGTTCAATTGTTGGCGGCACACAAACCAGTTGTTCAGTTCACGGATGGCGCGGGGTGACACCGGCACCAGCCGTTCCTTGGACCCCTTGCCCAACACTTGCAAAAACTGCTCGTCAAGGAAGAGACACGACAGGCGCAGGGTCACCAGTTCGCTCACCCGCAGTCCGCAGGAGTAGAGCACTTCGATGATGGCCCTGTTGCGGTGTCCCTCAGGTTTCGACAGGTCGATGGAGTCCTCCAGTTGGTCCACCTCCTCGGCTGTGAGCACGGTGGGCAGGTGCTCGCCCGTCTGTGGCCATTCGAGCAGTTCGGTAGGGTCGTCGTCCCGGTAGCCGTCCATCAGGAGATAGCGGAAGAAGCTACGCACACCGCTCAGGATACGGCACTGGGAGGTAGGGCCGATGCCGATATCGTGTAGGCCGGCGGCAAAGGCCTGAAGGTCCTCCAACTGGATGTCGAGCACATGGCGGCCACCGCCGGCGGCAAAGGTGAGGAGCTTGTCCAGGTCACGGTGGTAGGCTTCCAGGGTATTGGGTGAGAAGTTGCGTTGCAACTTGAGATAGCGCATGTAGCCGCGCACGATATTCAGAGACGAATTCTTGTCTGTGTTCATCTTTTTTCGTATTTTTGCAGAGATTTTACAAAGATAATCCGCTTTCAGAAGTTGTGAAAGCAAAGGAAGTTAAAGAAGCTAAAGATAAACAAGACAACATGACAGCAAAGAAGACAAGCATGAAAATACAAATCATCAACGGCCCCAACCTGAACCTGCTCGGTGTCAGGGAGCCTGGTATCTATGGCAGCAGTTCGTTTGAGACCTATCTGCCCCAGTTGCGGGCGGCCTATCCCGACGTGGAGATAAGTTATTATCAGAGCAATATAGAGGGTGAGCTTATCAACAAGCTCCAGGAAGTGGGCTTCGGTTACGATGGCGTGGTGCTCAATGCGGGGGCTTATACGCATACCAGCATCGCCTTGCAGGATTGTATCCGCTCATTGCGCTGCCCGGTAATAGAGGTACATATATCAAATGTCCACCAGCGTGAGGAGTTTCGTCACCACTCCTATATCTCCTGTGCTTGTCTGGGGGTCATCTGCGGTTTCGGACTGGACTCCTACCGCCTGGCCGTTGAGGGACTGATACATCACAAGAACAATGGATAGTCTGCTCGAACAATACATCCTCGACCACATAGAGCCAGAGGGTGACTACTTGTATCGCCTGTATCGGGCCACCAACATCCACTTGCTGCGCGGCCGTATGGCCAGCGGCCATCTGCAGGGGCGGCTGCTGAAGATGCTGGTGAGGATGATACGTCCGAAGAACATTTTAGAGGTGGGTACGTTCAGTGGTTACAGCGCCATATGTATGGCCGAAGGGCTGGAGGAAGGCGGCAAGGTGTATACCTTTGAAATCAATGACGAGCAGGAGGACTTTACCCGTCCCTGGATAGAAGGCTCCCCGGTGGCCGACAGGATAGCGTTTATCATCGGCGATGCCATCACGGAGGCGCCCCGGCTGGGGATCACGTTTGACATGGCTTTTATTGATGGCGACAAGCGTACCTATGCCGAGACTTACGAGATGGCTCTGCGCACGGTGCGCCCAGGCGGGTTTATCTTGGCCGACAACACCTTGTGGGACGGCCATGTGGTGGACCATGCTTACGACAAAGACAGCCAGACTCAGGGTATCGAGACTTTCAATGACTATGTGGCCCGCGATGAGCGGGTGGAGTGTGTTATCCTGCCGCTACGCGACGGACTGACACTTATCCGGAAGAAATGACGGCCACCCTACTCCACTGTGACGGTCAGCGCAGGCTGATGCGGATAGCCCCTCCAAAGGGATTGAAGTTGAATACGGACAGTCCTCCCTTTTGACTGACCGTCAGTTGGTGGCCATCCTGTACGGCCTGTAATTGGTTGCCGGTGCGGACGGTCAAGGTGAGTGGCATGGTGAAGATTCGTTTGTCGAGCGGGCAGGAAGGCTGGATGACGGTATGGCGTCGGCCCGTCCGGATTTTCAGTTTTGTGCTGTCACGCTCCTTGATATAAGCCGCCACGTCGCAGAAACGGCCTATCCACAGTCGGTCTTGTAAGGTTACCACATAGTCCAGATGGCTCCAGAGGGTTTGTGGATCCCGGAAGGCGTCGTAGCCCCGGGTGATGCCGGGGGTCATGCCCACTCCCCATTCGCCGCTCTCCAGCAGGTCGGCTATCCAGTGGCGCAACCAGGTGGTGTCACGTTTTGACCCTATACTGATTTGCCGGGTGCGTGTGCCCACCCGGTTTTGGCTGCAAAAGGCCACGGCACTGTCGGTCTTGCGGTTGCCGGGATAGAAGTAGGTGCGCGGGAATATTCCCGTGTGCTGGTATATTGCGGTGTCGTTGCGTTGCACCTCGTGGCGCAACTCCTCGTCCGTCAGTCCGGCAACGCTCCGGTGCCCCCATCCATGACTGGTTATCTCTTGTCCGTGGTCAGCCATTTTTCCAAGCTGGTCCCATGTCATGCAGGGCGTGCCTTTCTGGTCGCGTCCCACCTTGCTGCCGATGATGCAAAAGGAAGCCTTCAATCCCCGTTTCTCCAGTTGTGGAAACACCAGGGTATAGTGTTCTTCCAGTCCGTCGTCGAAAGTGTAGCTCACGGCGGCTTTCCGGTTGCCCAGGTATCGGGCCACGCTGATGTCTTGTGAAGTGAAAGTGGCGGTTTGTGCGGTGATAGGGCTTACACAAATCCAGAGCAGAAACAGCATGTGTCGTAATCGTTTCATCGCTTAATTCGGTTTTTTAGTTCTTTATGTGCAAAGTTACCCGTTTCTTGTGGCGGGTACAGGGTAAAAGCGTACAAAAATCATGACTATTGTCCCAAGCTGCTAAGTTGCTGGTTATTCATCTGCTGTCGGTTATTTCATCTTGTCGCTGTTCAGGATGGTGATGGCGCGTCCCTCCACCCGTATGGCCCCTTTGGCCACAAAGTCGGCCAGACAGCGCATCAGTGAGAATTTCTGTATGCCGAAACTGTCGGCGATAGCCTGTCGGGAGCGGCGCAGCACGATGGTCCGGCTCTGCTGCGCCCGTGCCTCGGCGATGATGGCGCAAGCCACTTTTTCGCGCACGGTGAGCAGCGCCAGAAAGCGGAGCCTCTCCGCGAGGAAGGCAACGATGTCGGACAGGCGGCGGATATAGTTGGTCTGGATTCGGAGGTCAGCGTGGATGAGGCGTTCCAAGGCACCGGCCGACAGGCGTAGCAGCTTTACCTCGGTTGCGGCCTCCAGGGTGACGGGCAAGGTATTGTCGGAGGCAAAGATAAAGCCAGGTGTAAGCATGCCGCCTCGCTGCCACCGGATGACCTCCACCATGCGTCCAGAGGCCCCCATCATTCGGGCCGTCATCTCTCCTGTCACGATGATGTCCAGGTGTGTGAGTCGCTCACCCGACAGGACACACGGCTCGCCTTTTTCCAAGTAGGTCGTTCTGTAAGCGATGTCTGTCATGACGGCTGTGATGTCGCCTGTGGTCATTCCGTTAAACAGCGGACACACGCCTAACGCTTCTAAGATGCTATCGTCCATAAGCTTATCCTTTCTCTTAATCTATATTTCCTGTGTGCAAATATAGTGATAAAAGGTGATAGCGACCTGTGCTCTTAACGTTTTTTATCAGCGAAAGGTAACAAATGTGCCCTTATGTGCGCAGCCTGACGCCTTATCTTTGCAACTGGAAAGAGGACACAGACAGTTTCTTTGCGATAAACGGTAAATTTTGATTTGTAGTGCGATGTGTGTTTCAGGGTAACGATTATTGTAGTGCGTTTTTATGTTGTTGCATCATCACAGCCAGTTTCCTTATATGTTCAGTCTCTCACTGGCTGTGATGATTGTTTCTTCTATGTAAGGTTACAGTTTCACGATGAGATTCATCCCCGTGGGAGCGATAGACAGGTTTACCTTGTCCTCTTTCTCCTTCGGTATAATCAGGTTGCCTATCAGATAACCCGCCTCGGCCGATAAGATGCCGATGCCCGCTCCGGCTGCCACATCCTCCCAGTGGTGGCGGTTGCGCCGCACCCGGTCTACGGCCACTGTGGTGGCCACGGCAAAGCCTGCCACGCCTATCCACGGGCTCACCTTGTGGTATTCGTGCCAAAGGGTGGTGGCGCCACAGAAGGCGATGGCGGTGTGGCCCGAAGGAAACGACTCGTTGTCGGTGCCGTCGGGGCGGGTGCGTCGTGCTATCTTCTTCAGACCGTATGTCGCACCGGCGTTGATGGCCATTGACGCCACCGATACGGTAAGACGCTTGCTCCAGGTGCTCTCGCTTTTCACGCCACACATCTTGAGGCCGAACACGGCCGCCGTGGGCACATATTCCAGCACGTTGTCGATACCGTCGCCGTGGTAGCGCTTGTATTCCTGGCCTTGGCCCTCACTGGCCGTGCAGACGGCCAGAATGATAAAAAGTATCTTAATAAAAATGTATCTTTGCATACGCTTCAAAAAAAGTGATGCAAAGATACATATTAAAATTCAAAAAACGTCTTTTCCCCGTTGTCTACTTCTTGATAACTTTCCGATGGCCTATGATATAGATGCCCTTGGCGTTCATATTATTGACCTTACAGCCTTGAAGATTGTAGATGTCCTGATGTTCCGGGAGGTTGCTTGTAACAGTTTCTATGCCGTTGCTTCCGTCAACCTTGGTGAGGTGTACGTCGGCCAGTCTCGCATACCATCCGCTTTCTGAGCGGAGTCCCAGGCGGAGTGTTCCGTCGTTGACGTTACATTTCACGCTCATCGGGGTCCATGTTTCCGTTTGGGTGGCCACAGTCTTGTTGTTTCCGGCTGTGGTGTTGGCATAGAGCCATGTTCCTCCATTGGCATTGCCCTTGCTGGCCTTGACCTTTGCTGTTACCTCATAGGTTCCGTTGCCTAAGCCGCTGACGGTTTGGTACATATCTATGTAGTTCATGGTAGAGGCCCACACGATGAAGTAAGTGACACCGTCGGCGGTTTTCACCACGATGTTTTCCTGTCCGCTGGTGTTCTTGTCCACTTGCCATCCCATGGGGCGGGTAGCCTGAACGGCGTTATACCAGCAGAGTCCTTCCTCAAAGTCGGGATTGACCAGTGCGAAAGTCGCGTCAGTGTTGTCGGCTGCCGTTTCAAGGGCCAGACGCGCGTCGTGGCGCAGTTGGCGTGTCTTGGTGTCGATGGCTTCGAGTGTGGCAGGTACCTCCTCATTGGGATAATTCTCCAGGAAAGCATGCTTCACATAGTCGAGCGTGGGGGTATAGGCACCTTCCAGCGCTTTGGGACTCTTGTTGAGGGCGATGGCTATGTTTTTGTTCTTGGCTATTTCCTCCGCCACACAGCGGGCCGTGATATAAGCGCCCAACTCGCAGAGGTGGGTATTGTCAATCTCCGTGCCGGGGAAGTATTCATGCAGTTTGCGACTGCCCACGATGCCGGCGATGTTCTCATACTGGTTGCTGTAGACATTCATGTCGATCAGGGGAACATCCAGTTCCGTGGCCAGTTCTCTTACCGCTTCGGCATACGCAGTGTGCTCGTCGTAGATATTGCCGTCGCTGCCGAAGATACGGCGTACAATCGGTGTGAGGAGCACTGCCTCGGCTCCCTTGGCGCGAGCCTCGGTGATAAAGCGTTTGAGGTTTGCTTTATAGGTGGTCTGCGGGTCGGTATGGAGTGAGTTGTCGGTTTTCTCGTCGTTGTGGCCGAACTGCATCATGACGATGTCACCCTTCTCCAGTTGGTTGACCACGGTAGTCCAGCGTCCTTCGTTGATGAAGCTCAATGTGCTTCGTCCGTCCATGGCTGCATTGGTGACCACGACGCTGTCCGCATTGACAAAGTCGGGGAAGAGCATGCCCCAGCCACGCTCCGTCTTGCTGGTCTTGTTGGCCATGGTGGAGTCTCCGATGGTGAACACCTTGCGTTTTTTGGTGGGCTGAGGCGTGTCAGCATCGCCGGGAGTGACCACGACGTGGTCCCATTCTATATCCGTGCTGCCTCCGGAAGTGTTGATATCCAGTCCTATCTGAAGGTTGCCGTCGGTCACGTTGACCACTACTTTATAGTATGCGTTTTTGTTGTTTTCGATGGCTACCTTCTCATTGTTGGCATAAAGATACACCGTTCCGCCGAAAGTGGCAAAGCAGCCTGCGGTCAGCGTGTACTTACCGTTGGGCACGGTAATGTTTTGGAACACCTTTCCTGTAATACTGCCGCCGCTCCACAACTGGAGATGTCCTCCGTCGGCCCAGATGACCGACCCGTCGCCTTTGGCTGCCGTGCTTACTTTATAGGTAGAGGCGTTGGTGGTGTTGGTCCATCCGCTGGTACCCTCGTTGAACTCACCGTTGACCACGAGCTCGTCTTTCTCTTCCTCGTTTCCTTTCAGTGTGAGGAGCACACAAGTGGCATCAGTCAGAGTCACGGTGTTGTTGTTGATGTTCAGGTCAAATCCTTTCTTCCATTGGTTGTTGGCGTCAAAAGATCCTGTCTGCGCAGAGGTCACCTGGAGAGAGGCAGGGATGGTAAACTTGCCGGCATTTGTGGCCAGCAGGGCTATCTGGTATTTACTGTGACGCACGGCGATGGCCTGTGTGCTGCTTGCGCTGGGAGGGAAGCTGATGCCGCTCAGTCCTGTCTCCTGTGCAGTGGAGTTGCCCGCATAGTTGTAGACATACAGTCCGTTGCCGTGGCTGTGGAGGGCAATGTCCTGGTTGGCCATGTTCAGTATCTTGTTTCGCTGGCGTACCAGTGTGATGTGGGAGCGCTCGGTGAGTGTGTTGCCACTGTTGGCATACAGTCCGTTGCCGTCTACGGGTCCTAAGTTGTAGTAGTCGAAGGCCTTGTCGCCGGCGAGGGCGGCCATCTGGTAGAGTGGTGAGTTGGCGTCTTTGGCGTCGATTTCCATAATCATGCGGAAATTCTTTCCGTTGGTTCCGAGCTGTCCGTCCATGTTGCCTTTCACCTTGCTGGCGTTGGTGCCATAGATGTCGATGCCCACAAAGTCGATGTTGGTGCCGCCGTTGTTTCGCTTGCTCTCATTGGCAGATGTGCGTCCAGATGTCTCGTAAGACACGCAGTTGAGTCGTGTCCAGGTCACATATTTAGAGTCCTTTACCGCACTGCCCACATGATGGTAGTAGTCGATGATTTCGGCAGCGGTGGCGCTGTTTCCTCCATGGGCGCGTGCCTCGTTGCCCAGCTGTACGCCCACTACGGTGTGTGGCTGGTCGTTGTTGGCGTCCCACAGGGCCACGTGTTCCATGACCTTGCCCAGTACATAAGTGTCGCGTGAGCGGAGGTTGGTGTCGCGCCAGTCAAGAGAATATTCCCAAGAGTCGCGCAGCATGTTGAATTCTGATTTTCCGTCTTTAGAGCACACGTAGTCGGGCGTGCGGAGAGTCTGCTTTCCGTTGTAGTTCCACAGATACTGTACGCGTCCGCCGCTGCTCCAGGAGAACCAGAGTATTTCCATCTTGACGCCATATTTCTTGCACCATCCGAGATAGCGGTCCAGCAGGTGCCAGTCGAAATGATTCTTTTCAGGCTCCACCTCGCTCCAGAACAAAGGTACGCTGAGCGTGTTGAATCCGTCATCGGCCGCACGTTTGAAGGCTGCCTCAATCTCGGTCTCATTCCAGCCTAAATAGCCGCGCAGCTTGTCACCGCGCACTTGGATGGCTGTGGGGTAAAAGGCTTTTCCGTCCACGCGGAGCGTGTATTTCTCTGATCCGTTGAGTGACAGGTCGACGGTAGACACGACTTGTTTCACGGGCTGTATAGGATATTGTGAGTTATAGTATGCTTCGCGGGCTGCGTTCAGAGCGTCGGTAGCTGTTGTGGTGGAGATGGTCGGGTCGGTTTCCATCTGGGCAAGAAAAGCTTCCGCTTCGGCAATAGCCTTGTCGAAATCGGCTGTTCCGGGATAGGTCTCGTTGGCGCGTTCGTTCTTGGCGGCTTCTACCAAAGCCTTGAAGTCCTCTTTGTTCTTGCGCTCTGCGGCACATTTTTCCACATAGGCCTGATAGTCGTCCAAAGCCTTGTCGATGGCGGCAATGGCGGCGATGATGTCATCGGCCTTGGCCTTGTCGTCTATGGCCTTGGCCTTGGCGATGGCCTGGTTGATGCTGGCGGGGTCGTAGCCGTCCGACAGGTTGGTCAGGATGGCCTCCGCTTCTTTTATCTTCAGTTGGAGTATTTCATGGTAGCCCTCGGTGTCCATGCCGAGATACTGAAGCGTGAAGTTGTCAAAATCAACCGTCACACTGCCGGAAATATTGAGTGAGATACCTATTTCCAATGTTCCGTCAACGACGATGCCGGTTGCCGTATACCGCTTGGCTGTGTTGGTAGCCAGGGCTTGTGTGCCATAGTTGGCATAGAGGTTGACGTTTCCGCTGAATCCTGACGTGCAGATATCGGCAGATACAGCGTATCGTCCGTTAGGCAGGTTGTTGATGGTTTGGTAGGCGCGTCCTTTGAGGGTTCCGCCTTCCTGCCACAGTTGCCAGTGGTTCTGGTCGGCGGGAATCAGTCCGTTGCCCTTGGCCCCCGTGCTTATCTTGGATGTCGTGACGTTGCCGTCGAAGGTCCAGCCTGTCGGTGCGTTCTTTGTGATTGTGCCGTTGTCAAAATTGGGATTGCTGATATTGGGGGTCATGTCGATAGATGCTCCCTCGGGCAAGCTCATGCTCCGGGGTGCGTATGCCCCTGTGGTGTAGATGGCTGATGAGGTGCCTTCCAGTCCGGCTTGGTCGGGTATGACTTTGACCAGTTTCACGTTGTCAAGCCAGTCTACTTTTGACTCGGCGCGGTAGAAGGAGAAGAATAAGGATGGCGTGAGTGAAGACGGTGCCTGGAAAAGGGTCTTAAACGACTGTTTGGTGTATTTGCCTTCCAAGGTGGTGTATCCGTCTATCTCCATCAGGTCATTGCCGGCCAAGGATGAGCCGAGCCAGAATTTGTATGTCCCGTTGCCGTTACCGGCCCCTTCGGATGTCCAGTAGTCGCATGACAGTTGGTATACTCCGTCGGCTTCCAGGGCTCCGTCGGTGAGTTGTTGGCAAAGCCACCGGCTGCGTGAGTGGAGGATGATGCTTTTTTTGCCGTCAGAACAATAATTGGCGTTTTCGCGGACATTGACATATCCGGCGTCTCCGCCCCAAGTGGGAGTTCCGCCGTCCCAGGTCTCCCAGTCGGCGGCTTTCCAGCGTCCAGACGTCAATTGGTCGGTCACGGTCTCAAAGCTGCCGTTGCGCATCAGGTTGCCTCCTTGCTCTTGATAGATATATTCGGGCGTGAGCGTGGTGATGTAGGCATTGTTCTCAAAGACATACACCTGGCCGTCTTTTTGTACCAGCCGTACCAGTCCGTCGGCGGTAGGTGTATAACTGATGTGCCCAAACAGCAACTTGATGGGGACGCCGGCTTTCGCCTTTGCCTCCAGGGTAAAGTCACCGGTGGTCTGTGTAAATCCGGTTAGGTTGGAAATGGTTTTTCCGACGAGGTCGTCGGTGGTCTTGAAATTCGGTAGCGTCACCGATGCCGCGTATATCCAGCTCCATATCAGAGACAGGATGGCGGTTGACCACAGTCTTAATTTTAGGTTCGTCTTCATATTTGTTGTTCTTTAGGTTTTTGTTGTTGCAAAGATATTGAATAGTAAGATATAATAGGTAAAAACTTGGTCTATAAAAGTGCATGAATCTATATTTTGACCGATTTTTATCCTTTCTGCGACGATTTTTTACCCTGCCCAAGCACAAACGGCGCCACTGCTGGTTCTGGTTGGGCACTCCGTCGTACATCATCAGTGTGATGAGGGAATGTCACTACGGCATCGCCGACCTTGAACGCCGCAGCACTATGGTAGGCGAGTTCGCCTCGGCATACTTGGGAGTCTGTCGCTTGTCAAGTAATCATTAGGGGCACATTTGCCCCGAAAATATAATTTTGTTGACAAAAGAAACAAAAACAGCGTGAGAGTGGCGTTTCAACTAAATATCCATGATGTTGGTGGCGTTCTCAATATTATTTTGTAACTTAGCGGCATAAAAACCGATACAGCCATGGAAGAGGAGATAAGAAGATACCCGATAGGGATACAGACGTTCCAGAAAATCATTGAGGGCAACTACATTTATGTAGACAAGACAAAGTATATTGCCGAGTTCCGCAAACAAGGAATGCAATATGTCTTTCTGAGCCGCCCAAGGCGGTTCGGCAAGTCGCTCTTTGCCTCAACGTTGCATGCCTACTTCGAGGGACACAAGGAGCTCTTTGAGGGTCTTGCCATCAGCGAGTATGAGAAGGATTGGGTGCGCCATCCCGTGCTGCACTTCGACATGAGCGGTGCAAAGCATATGGAAAAGGACTCACTAAAGGATTATCTTGACTTCATTCTTTCTCCCTATGAGGATAAATATGGCAAGAGAGACAACGAGAAGTCGCCCAACACACGCCTGATAGGCATAGTGCGACGCGCCTACGAGCAGACGGGACAGAAGGCTGTTGTCATCATCGACGAGTACGACGCACCACTGCTTGATGTTGTCCACGAGGAGAAAAACCTGAAAGTCCTTCGACAGATTATGCAGAACTTCTACAGTCCATTGAAGATGCTCGACCCTTACCTGGAGTTTGTGTTTATCACCGGCATCACGAAGTTCTCTCAGCTGAGCATATTCAGCGAGCTCAACAACCTCGACAACATCTCCATGACCGACCAGTACTGCGGCATCTGCGGCATCAGCAAAGCAGAGCTGACCACGCAGATGCGGCGCGACGTGGAGCTGTTCGCCGCCGACCTCGGCATCACTTTCGACGAGATGCTCCTCAAGCTCACGGAGTATTACGACGGCTACCACTTCAGCAAGCATTCCGAGGACATCTTCAATCCGTTCAGCATGATTATCGCCATGTCGAAACATGATCTAGGCAACTACTGGTTTGGCTCCGGCACTCCGTCGTACATCATCAACGTGCTGAAGAAATACCACTACGGCATCGCCGACCTGGAGCGTCGCAGCACTTTGGTGAGCGAGTTCGACGTGTCGCCCGAACAGATGACGTCGCCTTTGCCGTTGCTCTACCAGAGCGGCTATCTGACGATAAAGAAGTTCAACCCCATACTCAACCGCTACACCCTCGACTACCCCAACCGCGAGGTGCGCCTCGGCATGCTCCATAGCCTGTCGCCCAACTACCTGTCGCCCGTCACCAGCGACAACGACTCCTTCCTCGGCGACTTCCTCGAGTCGCTCTATGAAGGCGACGTCAACGCCGCCCTTGAGCGTATGCGTGCCTACCTGGGCAGTATCAGCAACCGGCTCTCCAACAAGAGTGAGCGTGACGTGCAGACCATTTTCTACCTCATCTTCAGCCTGATGGGGGCGTATGTGCGTGTGGAGGAGGACAGTGCCGTGGGCCGTGCCGACGTGGTGGTGTATATGCCCGACTCCGTCTTTGTGTTTGAGTTGAAATTCGACGGTTCCGCCGAGGCGGCGCTCAGGCAGATTGACGAGAAAGGCTACCTCGTGCCCTACTCCGCCGACGGCCGCAAGCTGTATAAGATAGGCGTCAACTACGACAGCGCGAAGCGCACCTTGGGGGACTGGATGGTGAGAGAGGAGTGAAACTCACAAGCAAAGGAGAACATTAACTAATAGAAACCAAATGAATAAAAGAATATTTTTGCTCGTCATGTTTTTGGTGGTTGCAGGTGCTTGGCTGAACCTCCGTTCAAGTATCAGGGAACGCATAGATTTACCAAGCTCTGATGAGTTATATTGTATGCATTTTGACCGCAACGGCTTGTTGTGGCTGGGCACCTCGTCGGGCATCAAGTCGTACGACGGTTACCAGGTGAGAAACGAGTTCGCCTGGGAAACACCTTCCTTTCCCCAGCTCATTAGCGACATTCGTAGCATTACCACAGACCGAGAGGGACATTTGTGGGCAGGAAGCAACAGCGGACTGTTGCGTATAGACCTTGCCACCGGCTATATTCGTCCCTATCTCTTTCCCAGGCCGAGCCAACAGATTATATACAGGCTGTTCACTTCCAGTAAGGGTACCGTGTATGTAGGCACAGATGATGGCTTTTCTGTCTATGACAGCAAGACGGAGACTTTCCGCCACTTCAACCAAGACAACACGCAAGCCATCTATCCCAATGGAAAAAAAGGAAAATATCAGGGATGGGGGGTCAAGGACTTTGTAGAGACCAGGG
This sequence comes from uncultured Prevotella sp., assembly GCA_937916075.1. Classification (GTDB taxonomy): domain Bacteria; phylum Bacteroidota; class Bacteroidia; order Bacteroidales; family Bacteroidaceae; genus Prevotella. The sequence goes on along the minus strand of CALGHW010000009.1, from coordinate 13,182 downwards.
ATGGTGATATCCTCATAGGTACTTGGTCGCAAGGAATATGGCGGTATTCACCCCGTAACCATTTGTTGCGCAGCTATGAGAAGGTGAATTGGATGAACTCGGCTTATGCGCTTTGTTTAGACAAGCTTGACCGCCTGTGGATAGGCTCTCAGGGTTATGGCGTGCAGCGATTGGAACGGACTGACGACTATCGGGCAGCTACACTGTCAATGGTTGCTTCCGGAGGCGGCGATCCTAAGGTGGTCTATGACATAGCGCAGTTGCCTGATGGCAAGATGTTTGTATGCACGGGTGATACGGTCTGCGCCCAGACAGGTCCCGATGGAGCCTTGTGGCTGGCCTTGCGGGAGGGGGGCGTTGTGCATATCTTTGGAGGCCAATCATTTTTCTCTAATCATGCTTTCGGCAGCATCCGTAGTATTTATACAGACAACGGCCGGCAGTTTTATTTAGGTTATGGGATGGAAGGCCTGGCCTGGTACGATTGTACCCATGGCGCCTTCTTGCAAAACGACAGGATACCGGGCTTTTCGGCGATACCGGCAGAAGGGTTGAAAACCCGTATAGGGGCCATGGTCCGCCGGTTTAACAATGAGCTGTGGATGGCTGCCGGTGATAATGGCATCTTTGTCAGTCATGCCGATCATACCAGTGAGACTCTTTATCCTCATTCTTCCCGATTATCTTATATCAAGGACAATGTGACCGCTTTCTATGAGGATTCCCGTACCAAGACTTTGTGGATAGGACAGCGGAAAGGTCTCTCTGTATTGTTTGCTGATGACACAGGAAAGGCTCTTGACATCAAGAATGACACGATTGACTTGACGGGCTATTTCATGGTCAATCATATCACGGCCGACCATGACGGGAATATTTGGGTGGCGTCGGCCAACAAGGGTATCATGTGCCTTTCGGGCAATCCCCGGCGGGTTGAAAGTATGCGCGTGAGACGTGTGGCGGCACCTTTCTCTAACATCACGGCGTGCTTTGAGGACAGCCGTCACCGCTTGTGGGCCATCTGCCCGGGTGGACTGTTGATGTATGATGAAGGGGTAAGGCGGTTTGTTGTTGCCAATCAGTCTTTCCATCTTGCTGATCGCCCGGTATTGGCCATCAATGAAGACAACTATGGTTCCATCTGGTTGGCCACGGACAGGGCCTTGGTGCGGCTTGCCCCTGATGGCGGAACCATCAGCTTTACCGAGCAAGACGGTTTGGGCAGCACTTCTTTCTTTGCCAATGCCACTTATAAATATGGTGACCGGCTGTTCTTTGGCACAAATAAAGGATTTGTTGACTTCAAGCCAGTTGGCTCCTATGATAATTACCGTAACTTCAAGTCTACACTTCTGATAACCGACGTTCTCCTGGATGGCGCTTCCTTGCTCTCGCTCGACTCCGTGGAACGGGTGGGCATCTCGCGGGCATTACCCGTAACGACTCGTGAGATAACGGTTCCGGCATCGGTAAGACGGTTTGGCCTTGAATTTGCCCTGCTCACCTATGCCAACCAGCGGGAAACCAAGTATGCCTTCAAGTTGGATGGCTATGATGACGACTGGCAATATGTAGACGGGACCGTTCACCGGGCCTTGTACGACCATGTGCCGGCGGGTAAATACACCTTCCGGCTCAAGGCGGCCGACAGTCATGGCCATTGGCGTGACTTGCCCTATACCATCACCGTCAGGGTGAAGGCTCCATGGTATGCCTCCTGGTGGGCTTGTGGCCTGTATCTTCTGGTCGTAATGATGGTTGTCCGGATGGTATGGGTGTATCTTCGGATGCAGCGTGAGATAAGTGCCAGCCGTCGCTTTTCTTCTATTCTGCAGAGTGCGCAACTGCAGGGCGAGTCCACCCACCAACCGGTGGCTGAAGAAAATGTCATGGAGGAAGGTCATCCTGTGGCGGCCAATGCCGCCCGGCAGGAGGACGCTCAGTTTATCGCCAAGGCTACTCAGTTGGTCTACGACCATCTGGACGATCCCGATTACAACCGCGACCGTCTGGCACAGGATTTTAATATGAGTGTGTCTACCCTCTATGCCCGTTTGCGTGATTGTACCGGACTGAGTATCCAGGTCTTCATCCAGACCATCCGGCTTAATGCCGCCAGTGACATCTTGACCCAGAACCCAGGTATTCGTATCAGTGAGCTGGCCTATCGGGTGGGCTTCAATACGCCCAAGTACTTCTCTCAGTGCTTCAAGAAGAAGTTTGGCGTGTTGCCTGGCGATTATGTCAAATAGGCCCCGCTCCTGCTTCTTTCTGACTCTGATAATGCCTATCCATATTTCATGTTAAGTAGGTGTTCAAAATTCATTTGAAAGCATGATTACTATTTGATAAAGTCATTGATGCGATTAATTTTGAACACCTACTTACTTGGCGCCACTTAGTCCTTTCACGTATTCCCACAGCTTTCGGTAGAAAGGTGTGTGGGTCAAGGTGGTTTTGTCGCCCAGGATGATGACCTTCATACGTGCCCGGGTGATGGCCACGTTCATGCGTCGCAGGTCGTTCAGGAATCCGATGCGCCCTTCGTCGTTGTGGCGCACCAAGGAGATGAGGATGATGTCGCGCTCTTGTCCCTGGAATCCGTCCACGGTGTTGACGGTGATGCGCTTGCGGAAAGGCTTGAGGCGTTCTCTTCTCGAGAGCATCCGCCGCAATAGCTGCACTTGTCCCCGGTAGGGCGAGATGATGCCCACGTCGATACGCTCGTCGTCAATGCGTTCCCTTCCTATCTTGTCGAAATAAGTCTCTAAGGTGTCGAGGGTCAGTGTGGCTTCGGCCGGGTTGGCGTATGACGTATGGTCTTGGCCAGTCTCTTCTCGGGAAGTCTCTGTTCCACGGAGTCCTTCTGTGGCCTCCGTTCCGTCGGAAGGCGTGTCGGTCACTTCCACCCACTCCATGGCCACGTCATAGTCCAGGATGCCGCGGTGGCTCACTTCCGGTGCCGACTCCACCTCGCCGTGGTAGAACCAGTCGCTGCTGAAACGCATGATGTCTTCGTTCATGCGGTATTGTGTCTTCAGGAGCGTCACCACTTCGGGCTTGTTTTCCACCAGCCGTTCCATGAGGGTGCGCCCCAGTCCGCCCCGCAGGGCTTCCAGACTCTTGACGGTGGGCGGCAACTGGCAGTGGTCGCCGGCCAGGACCAGCCGGGAGGCCCGGCGCATGGGTATCCAGCAGGCGGCTTCCAAGGCTTGGGCCGCCTCGTCGATGAAGAGTGTGCCAAACTTCATGCCGTCCAGCAGCCGGTTGGCGCTGCCTACCAGGGTGGAGGCTATCACGCGGGCCTCGCCGAAGAGCTCGCTGTTGATGCGTATCTCCAGTTCGGCCGCCCGGCTCTTCAGCCGTTCCATCTTCTGGTGCCAGTTGTCGTCTCGTTTCCGGTGGGAGCGCAGCTCGCGGATAGCCTTGCGGATGGCCCACAGCTGGGGATAGTCGGGATGGCCTTCGAAGCGTCGTTCGTAGGTGAAGCCCAGCATCTTGTCGTTTACCTTGGTGGGATTGCCGATGCGGAGCACGTTGACTCCACGGTCCACCAACTTTTCCGCTATCCAGTCTACGGCCATGTTGCTCTGGGCGCATACCAGCACCTGGCTCTCCCGTCGCAGGGTTTCATAGATGGCTTCCACGAGTGTGGTGGTCTTGCCGGTGCCGGGAGGGCCGTGGACAATGGCCACATCCTTGGCCCACAACACCTCGTTGACGGCCTTTTCCTGAGTGGCGTTGAGATAAGGGAAGTGCAGCGGCTGGAAGGTGTAGCGCTCGGCTTTCTGGCGCGAATAAAAAAGGTCACGCAGATAGCCCAGTCGGCCTTTGCCCTTCATGACCCGGTCGAGGGCGGCAAACATGGTGCGGTAGCTGGTCTCGTCGAAGAAGAGCTGGACGCCCAGGCTGTCACTGCACCCCTCCAGTTCCAGCAGCCTGTTGCTGTCGGGCACGCAGACCACCATCCGTGAGCCGTCCACATAGCTCACGGTGCAGGTGAAATTGAAGTAGCTGATGGCCTCTTTCGCCTTCTTGTCCTGTGCTGCCTGTTGCTTGACGCGGAAGAAGCATACGGGGCGTCCCGGTTCGAAGTGGTGGTCGGTGTCGCTGTCCGTGTCGCGGTACACCTCCACCACGAGCTGGTTGAGCGAGTTGTAGTAGCTCCGGCCTGTGCGTAGCGGAAACCAGGCGTCACCCTGTCTCACCTTCTTGGCCAGTCCGGTCTGTTCGGTCTGTCGGCGGTAGGCCTCTTTGTCGGCCTGGTATTCTTTTTCGAGCAGTGCCCGTTGGCGTTGCAGTTCCAGGATGGGCGATATGATTTTGTTATCCATAATTCGGGGTGCAAAGTTACAGGTATTTCTCCACATGGAGAAACAATTTTTTGAGGCGATGATGCTTACGCTTTCTCGCGCCGCAGCGGATAGTTGCCGCGCAACTCCTCGAAGTGGTCGGGGCAAGCCTTGAGGCGGCGGCTGTCGTCGAGCGGGTTATAGAGTTGCAGCGGGTCGCCGGTGTAGATGAAGTCGGCGGGCAGGGCCGGCGGCACAATCCGGTGGGGCCGGGGCAGGTGGAAGTGTCGGCAGAGCGCCTCCAAGGCCATGTTGTCTGCGTTCACCTTGCCGTCGGCCGAGTAGCCGGCAATGTGTGGGGTGCCGATATACACCTTGTCGAGCAGCGGCAGACTGATGTGGGGCTCGTGCTCCCACGTGTCTATCACGGCCTGGCGTACCAGCCCCTCGTTGAGGGCCTGGAGCAACGCGTCGTCGTCCACCACGGGGCCGCGGCTCGTGTTGACGACAAACGGGCGGCGGCGCAGCCGGCCGAAGAAGGCCTGGTCGGCCAGGTGCCAGGTGGGACAGGGACCGTCGTGGGTGAGCGGCACGTGGAAGGTGATGACATCGGCTTCGCGCTCAATCACGTCCTGTGTCACCCACTCCACATCCTCGCGGGGCGTGGCCAGCGGGTCGCATACCAGGATGCGCATGCCTAATTCGCGGGCCGCCGAGAGCACCTCGCTGCCCACATGTCCACAGCCCACAATGCCCAAGGTGGCTGCCTGCAGGTCGAGCCCATGGTCGCGGGCGAGCAGCAGCAGGGTGGAGCGCAGATACTGGCCCACGGAGGCCGCGTTGCAGCCCGGACAGTTGGTCCAGCTGATGCCGGCCTCCTGCAGATAGGCCGTGTCGATATGGTCAAAGCCGATGGTGGCCGTGGCGATAAACTGCACCCGGCTGCCCTCCAGCAACTGCCGGTCGCAACGGGTGCGGGTGCGCACAATCAGGGCGTCGGCGTCCTTGACGTCGGCGGCGCAGATGTCGGCCCCCCTCAGATAGCGGGCCTCCACGCCCATCTCCTCGATGGCGGGGCGTATATAGGGTATTTTGTCGTCTAATACAATCTTCATATCAGGGCGCAAAAGTACATAAAATATTGGAGACTTCATTATTTTTGCGTAATTTTGCAGCGTTTCTGACAATCAGAAGCTTATAAATAATGAAACAACAGACTATAAAGGACTTTGAAATCATGGCTCCCGTAGGTTCGCGGGAGAGTTTGGCGGCTGCCATCCAGGCGGGTGCCGACTCCATCTACTTCGGTATCGAGAAGCTGAATATGCGGGCCCATTCGGCCAGCACTTTCACTGTAGACGACCTGCGCGAGATAGCCGCCACCTGCGGCGAGCACGGCATCAAGACTTATCTTACCGTCAACACCATCATCTATGGCGAGGACATCAGCCTGATGCGCGAGATAGTGGACGCCGCCAAGCAGGCGGGCATCTCGGCGGTGATAGCCAGCGACGTGGCCGTGATGACTTACTGCAACCGCATCGGACAGGAGGGGCACCTCTCCACCCAGCTCAATATCAGCAACATCGAGGCACTGCGCTTCTACGCGCAGTTTGCCGACGTGGTGGTGCTGGCCCGCGAGCTCAACATGGACCAGGTGGCCGACATCTACCGCCAGATAGAGGAGCAGCACATCTGCGGACCCTCGGGACGCCTGGTGCGTATCGAGATGTTCTGCCACGGGGCCTTGTGCATGGCCATCAGCGGCAAGTGCTACCTCAGCCTGGCCAACGCCGGACGCTCGGCCAACCGGGGGGAGTGTGTGCAGATATGCCGGCGCTCTTATACCGTGACCGACAATGAGACGGGCAACCAGCTGGAGATCGACAACAAGTATGTGATGAGTCCGAAGGACCTGAAGACTGTGCGCTTCATCGACCGGCTGATGAAGAGCGGCGTGAGGGTGTTTAAGATAGAGGGGCGCGCCCGTGGCCCCGAGTATGTATACACGGTGGTGAAGTGCTACAAGGAGGCCATCCAGAGTGTGCTCGACGGCACTTTCACGGAGGACAAGAAGGACCAGTGGGACGAACGGCTGAAGACGGTCTTCAACCGGGGATTCTGGGACGGCTACTACCAGGGACAGACCCTCGGCGAGTGGAACAAGCATTATGGCTCGTGTGCCACGGAGCGCAAGGTGTATGTGGGCCGGGGCGTGAAGTATTTCTCCAAGCTCGGCGTGGCCGAGTTTACCGTGGACGCCGCCGAGTTCAGCGTGGGCGACAAGCTGCTCATCACGGGCCCCACCACGGGGGTGATGTATGTGGACGCCACCGAGATACGCTATGAGCTGGAACCGGTGAAGACGGCGCCCAAGGGCACCCACGTGTCGATACCCGTGCCGGGTAAGGTGCGGCCCAGCGACAAGCTGTTTAAGCTGGAGAAGGTGACGCTGGAGGATTAAGTGAAAAAACGGAATAAGATATATATTAAGCAAGTAGAAAAATGACTATCAACGAAGCACAGGACGAGGTGATCGAGGAGTTTTCCGACTTCACCGACTGGATGGACAAATACCAGTTGCTCATTGACTTGGGCAACGAGCAGAAACCGCTCGACGAGAAGTATAAGACCGAGAGCAACCTCATCGACGGATGCCAGAGCCGCGTGTGGCTCCAGGCCGACTATGTGGACGGCCGCATCGTGTTTACGGCCGAGAGCGACGCACTCATCGTCAAGGGCATTATTGCCCTGCTCATCAGGGTGCTCAGCGGACACACGCCCACTGAGATTCTTGACGCTGACCTTTATTTCATCGACCGCATCGGACTGAAGGACCACCTCAGCCCCACCCGCAGCAACGGTCTGCTGGCCATGGTCAAGCAGATACGGATGTATGCCTTGGCCTATAAGACCAAGGAGGAGGCCGGACACTGATAGTCGGGGCGTCTGCTGAATGAACAAGGCTTTCTCTTTTATCGTGTGCGGGGCCTGCTGGATGGCGGTTGTCATCCTGGCTGGCTGCCGGCCTTCGGCGCGGCAATCGGCCGTGGAGGGCCGCTTTGTCATCGACCGGCTCAATCCTTATACCCCGGTGAAGGACCAGGGGCGCAACCAGACGTGCTGGATATACGCCATGCTGGCCACCATCGAGACGGAGCACCTGGGCCGGGGCGACTCCGTCAACCTGTCGCCTTATGACGCCGAGCGGCAGTTGCTGGCGGAGGGTGCCCGGCAGCTGTATCTCGACCAGGGTCATGCGTCCGTCACTTGCCGGGGCATGGCCGGACGGCTGGTGCGGCTGATAGGGGCTTATGGCGTCATGCCTTACGACGCTTACCGCTATGGCGAGGGGGTGAACGTCACGGTAGTGGCCCGCAAGGTGGGGCTCAGCGTGGAGGCGGCCGTCCATTCCCGGTTGGGGCTGGAGGCCTGTATGGACCGTGTGGAGGCCTTGCTCGACGACTCGTTTGGTCCGCGTCCGCCTCATGTCTTCATGCTCGGCGCGCAGTATACGCCCCAGGAGTTTGCCCGGAGCGTGTGTGCTCCCGGCGAGTATGAGGCGCTCACCAGTTTTACTCATCACCCTTACTTCGGGCGGTTTGTGCTCGAAGTGCCCGACAATATCGACCGTGAAAGCTTTCTCAACCTGCCGCTCGACTCCCTGATGCGTCGTCTTACCGACACTGTCCGCCGGGGGCATGGCGTGTGCTGGGAGGGCGACATCAGCGAGCCGGGCTTCTCTTTTGCCCAAGGGGTGGCCGTGCTGCCGCAGGGGGCTGCTGTCACGCCCGAGGCCCGTCAGCGGGCTTTCGAACGCTATCAGACCACCGACGACCACTGTATGGCTATCGTCGGCCTGGCCCACGACCGCCGGGGCCGTCGCTATTTTATCATGAAAAACTCTTGGGGCACCCGCAATCCTTACGGGGGCCTGATGTATGTCTCCGAGGATTATGTGCGCCTGAAGACCGTTGCGGTTTATCTGCCCCGGTAGCAAGTTCCGGAAGGGGTGCCCCAAGGGCGCCTCTGTAGGAAAAGTGTGTTTTTTGCTGGCTTGAATCATCGGAAAAGTGTATTTTTAGAGGGGTGGTTTTACAGGAAAAGTGTATATTTTGCTTGCCTAAATCGTAGGAAAAGTGTATATTTGCAGGGGTAAAATCATCGGAAAAGTGTATTTATGCTGTATAGGAAGATAGAAAAGTATATCGTAAGTCATTTACAGTCAGCGTCTGACAAGATTCTGATTGTGGATGGCGCACGCCAGATAGGTAAGTCGTATATCATCCGTCAGGTGGGCAAAAGATTATTTCCCAATTATATCGAGCTGAATATGGAGACCGACAGGTTGAGCGACCGTGTTTTTGCCGAGGCCAAGACCGTGGGTGATTTTTATCTGGCGCTGAGCACTGTGGCTGGCGACAAGATGAGGGAACGGGCAAACACGCTGGTCTTTATCGACGAGATACAGGCCTACGACCACCTGCTTACCCTGCTGAAGTTTTTGCGTGAGGACAACAGGTTCACTTATATCGCCAGTGGCTCGCTATTGGGTGTAACGCTCAAGACCACTTCTTCGATACCGTTGGGCAGCATCCTCATCAAGCATATGTATCCGCTGGACTTTGAGGAGTTCTTGATGGCCAACGGAGTGGGACAGGCGGTCTTGGACTTGATGCACAGCCGCTTTGCCGAGCGGCTTTCCATGCCTGACGCCATCCACCTGAAGCTGCTCGACCTTTTCAGAAAATATCTCTTGGTGGGCGGGCTGCCTGATGCCGTCAACGAGTTTTTGGCTACCCGGAATATCGTCAACATACGGGCTATACAGAATGAGATTCACCATCTCTACGGGGTGGATGCCGCCCGGTATGAGGAATTGCACAACCGGCTGAAGATACAACGTGTCTACGGGATGATACCGTCTAATCTGGAGAACAAAAAGAAGCGTGTGGTGGCCAAACGCATTGAGGGCAAGGCTGGAAAGCGCATGGCCGACTATGACGAGGAGTTTGACTATCTTGTCTCTTCGGGCATTGCCTTGGAGGTGAGGGCCATCAGCAAACCGAGTTTTCCGCTGATAGAGAATAGTGGCAAGAATCTGCTCAAGCTCTATATGAACGATGTGGGGATATTGACGGCCATCTTCTTCGGTACCAATATCAAGGCGGTGATGGATGATGTGGCGAGTGTCAATCTCGGTTCGGTATATGAGACTGTCGTGGCCCAGGAGCTGAGGGCGCATGGCTTTTGCCTGTATTATTATGACAACAAGAAGGTGGGTGAGGTGGATTATCTTATTGATGACCGGGACCATCTGTCGGTGTTGCCGGTAGAGGTCAAGTCGGGCAAGGACTACCAGGTGCACAGTGCCCTTGACAGGTTTTTGCAAATCAAGGAGTATAACATTCGGCAGGCCTTTGTGTTGTCCAACAGCCAACAGGTGGAGGTGAAGGACGGCATCACTTATCTGCCCGTCTATTACGTGGCTTGCATCCTGCCCGATGCGGCCGGGGAGACATTGCTGCTGTAAGCGAAACGGCAGGACAGAGGGGCTTGTCTCTTCGTAGTCGTTTTAGGTGCTCCAAAGGATGTGAGGATATCCTTTCAAATAAAAAGTGCAGCCCCGAGCCTTGGATGGTCCAAGGCCCGGGGCTGCGTCTTTCTTTTGGGGGCGGGAGACTGCCGATTAGTCCTCGTCGTCGTCGAAGCCCCAGATGTCGTATTGTTCGTTTTTGGCTCCCACCATCTCGTCGGTGGTGATTTGTTCTGAGTTATCGTATCCGAGATTTACTTGAGAGCCGGCCATCAAGGCATTCTCGTTGTCGATGGCCACCATGCGTGTGATGGGCTTGATATATGCTTTTTTCATTTTGTTCTTTTTTGTTTTACGGTTTGTTACTCTGTTGATTGTGGCGGTTGAGGCTTATTTGATAATCACCTTTTTGCCATTGTGGATGTAGAGTCCCTTGGTCGGGGTTGCGGTCTTCAGACCCTGGATGGTGAAGTAGACGCCCTCGTCGGTGGCATTGGCCTTCACGTTGTTGATAGCGTTGGTCTCGCCACCCAGAACGATATTCAGTGTCTTGGCCTCATTGCCTTCTGTGGCTTCAACACCCTTCAAGTAAGCCTTGTTGTCCGAGATGGTCATGCCGTTGGTCAGCTGGCCGAAAGCGGCCTTGTTGGCAAAGAGGGCATAGTAGTTACCTTCAGTGGGCACGGTGGTGTTGGCCTTCAGTGAGGTGGCCATCAGGTCGTTGTCGCTGAAGTTGGCTGTAGCCTCTTCTGTTGTTGCGCTGAAGGTCTTCTCACCCTCAGTCTCGCTGTAGAGGATAACACCGGTATTGGCCGGAATCACCTCGGTGTCTACCTTTGTCAGCACCACCTTATCCGTCTCGGCCTTGGCCTTGTAGACGCTTACGCCTTCAGGAACGGCAGTGGCAAACGAGGCACTGAATGAGGCGTAGTGGGAAGTGGCGGGGATGGACTTCTTTACTTCATTGGCAACATTGTAGATTTCAATTTTGCTGATATAGCTAAGTCTTCCGATGCCGAAGGCAATCGTTCCGTCTTGCAAAGCTTCGATGGCGGGAACAGACTCTATGGTTTCAGATGGTGTTATGGCTTTGTCTGTTTCTGTAGGTGCGATATCAAAACCGTTACTTCCTGTACATCCACCATAAAATTTGATGATTTGTCCTGCTTTTATGTCTGTCAAAGCGATGTATTTGGTGCCTGACATCTGATTTTGCAAACCATATCCACTACGGGCCTGAAGTATGTCAGAGGTAAGCAATCTTTCATCTTTGGCTGTCTCGTCATAGGTGGCAGCATAGGCAAATGAATAGTAGTTGTTTTTTCCGTCATTATATGCTACTGTTCCATCTTTTGAAACTTTGTTATTATACGAACTGCAGATGGCTGAATAGTCAAGGGTTTCTGCAAGGGTCATATCGCGGTCTGCAATGACATTCAGTACAACGTCAGCAGAGTTGATGTAGCCTTCTGCCTCAGCATGGAAGGTATATGTACCAGGCTCAAGTGAAGCTGTGTTACTGGTGATGTTCTCGGCATTGCCCGATGTACATACAATCGTTGCGGCAGGGGCCAAAAGGATATTGCTTTGGTCGCTTATTCTAAACGTGGCTTTGCCATTGTTCCAAGCTGTTTTGGTAAATGCTGGAGTCAATAAGGTAATGGCTGTACCAGCCTCTACCTCTTGAGAGGTGACTTCTGAAACTACATTATCGCTGATATAGGCAATAGCCTTGATTGTTGCGGTAGAGGAAATGCTAAACGGTTCTGTGTATTCCGCACTTTCTTTTGTCGGGTCTTCTCCATTTGTTGTATAGTATATTTTGGGAGTGTTTCCCAAATTACTTTTATCTGCTGTTATAGAGATGATTCTATCTTTATTGCTTACCCCTGTTAGTTTTATTGTTGGTGCTGCTATTGTTTCTTCGTCTGCTGTTGTTTTTATTGTAATACTTGTAATGTTTTGATATGCGCTAAAGTATAAATCGACATGATTCGTCTTTCCTGTCGTGTTTACAGTATATTCAACATTATTTTCGACCTTGTCGTCTATGTTGATAGGTGTTGATTCTTTTGAGAGATTGGTAGACTTGAAAGAAGGGGCATTTGTAGTCGTAAAAATAATTTTGTCACCATCTTTAAGATTTAAAATAGAAAAATATGCAGTTTTTCCTGCAAGACAAAACAATCCTGTATTTTGAATTTTACCATTTTTTAATTGATATCTAAAATATAAAAAATAATTTTTGGAACTGTTAGAAGTCGCAAAACGATCTAAAGAATATAAGCTGTAAGCTTTTTCTGTATAAGCCATAACAGCTGCACCGTCTTCATTGTCTCCTATTTTGCAGACTTGTTGTCCTATAGATGGTTTACTATCTGTTTTTGCAGTTACAGCCCAGTCGTAAAAATTATACGATTCTGTAACTTCCGTCTGTGCCCACATCCCTTGTGGCACCACCAACGACACTATCATCAGTATCGCTGTTAAGAATAAATTTTTTCTCATGTTTTGTTTCAATATTTAGTTAATACGTAGATAAAAATTCGGGTAGATATAATAAGTCTGTTGTCGTGTCTGTTAGCTGCGAGTTACGGACACGACGGGTGGCGCTGCGGCGAGGGGCCGTAGCGGATGGTGAAAAATAAAAAAGCGGGAAATCAGTTGGAGAGAACGACGATACGAAGTGTGGCGTAGCCTCAACGAGCAGGAAGAAGTACCCCCCCCATTGCGGATATACAGGCGTATAGCTGTACCTGTCACAGTACACTCATTGTTCCCCTTCATCATACTCCAAGATGTTATATGATTTGTTTGTAGCTTTTATTTGTAGTTAATCGTATTGGCTGCAAAGATAAGCTATTTTGCTGAAAGGTACATCAATCCGTTGTGTATATTAACATATTTTTGCGTTCGCTGGTATGAAGGCGGTTTCGTGAAGCTCAGAGACTGGCGCTTGTCAAGTAGCCGTCCGGGGCACTTTAGCCTTGCAAATGGCCAGATTTAGAGCCGGTCACCTTGGTGGTTGGTACCAGTCACCTTGGTGACTGACACCATTCACCTTGGTGACTGATACCAGTCACCTTGGTGACTGGCTCTAATATAGCCAACAAACCAGGCTAAACTTGGCTTTTTTTGTCCATGATTCAGGCGGGATGCCATCAGGCCGTCTGCTTGTCAGTGGCTATTATTTATTGTGCGGTGAGACCCCGCACCCACTACGGTTTCCATCCGTACAGGTCGAAAAACTTTTTGATAAATTGGTACTTTCAATGTAAATTCTTACTTTTACGGAATCATTCATCTGTAGAAGTTATGATTATGGAGCAGGAAGTAAAGCTTTTGCCTTATGGC
>CALGHW010000008.1 GCA_937916075.1 uncultured Prevotella sp. | reverse complement strand
AGCTCGGGCACCACAAAGTTGGCGTTGCTGGAAGTGTAAGAGTATTCACTGCCCGGATCGGTCACCGTACCGCTGACAAACTCAACGGTGGCGGGCAACTGTACGACACCCGAACCTTCCACGGTATTGACACTGCCGGCCTTGACCAGCAACTTAGACATCTTGTTGTCCGCACCGAGCGTCAGTGTGCCATAGCCCGACTTGGTAAGCACGGCGTCCTTGGCGTTGGCGGCACTGATGCCGCGGCTCATGGTCAGGGTGGTACCCGTCTCCACGTCGATGGTGGCGCCGCCCGTGCCGATCACGATGGGCTGGTTGGCCGTGACGTCGGCCCGGATGCCCAAGGCGGCGTTGTTGTTGATGGTAATGGTCTGCTTGACACCTCCCAGGGCACCATAGTCATGGCCCACGGAGTTGGCCAGCGTGCGCACGGCCAGCGTGCCGCCGTTGATGGTGGTGTTGCCGATATGGTTGTCGTTGGTGATGAGGGCGATGCCTGTACCGTTCTTGGTCAGCGTGCCGCCGCCCACGATGCTGTCGCCCGAGAGGACGTAGCTCTTCTCACTGTTGTTGAAGGTGATGGTCTTCGGGGCCACGTTCTCAGTCACCACGACGTTGGTGTTCTCGGCCGTGTCGTCGAAGGTCACGCCGTCGCCCGGCACAAAGGCCGAGGCCTCGCCGCTCTTGTCGTCCTTGAAATTGAGGGCGTCGCCAGTGTTCCAGTCGGCACTTTCGTCGGTGCCGTTCCAGGTCACGTCGCTCACCACAAAGTCGGATACGGTGATATAGAGTTTTCCGTCCTCGTAAGACAAGGCTGACTTCTGGGCGTTCAGGCCCTCGATGACGATGTCGTTGATGTCGCCTTCCACCTTGCCCACCTCGCCTATCAGGTATTTGCCGGGAGCTAACTTCTCCTCGCCGGCGGCCATGTGCTTCACAACCTGGACAACCGGTGTATTGTAGCGCGGACCGTTGCTCCAGTCTTTCTTCTCAATCTTCAGCACGCTGGCCTTCACCTGGTCGGCGGCCATGCCCTCGCTGAAGAGGTCGAGCTGCAACCGTGAGCCGAAGCCCAGCAGGAGCGAGTCGGTCTCCAAGGTCGAGGCAGCCTCGGCGCCACCTATTTTAATAGTAGCGTTATAGTCGGCCTGGATGCCCTTGAGGAATTTTCCGCCCGTGGTCTGGAGTGTGGTGTGGCGGTTAAGCCAGAGACGGCTCTGCTGGAAGGTGCCGTCAAAGCGGAGCGTGCCGTTCCACACGTCGGTAGAACCGGTATAGGTCTCCACCACATTGGGCAGTTCGAGCACGCCCTCACCCTGTTTCACCAAGCGCATCGAGCCAGTGAAGGCACCGCCTGTGAGCTTGTGGGTATACGTGGTGGTGGTGATGTTGTTGTTGTCGTCATGTCCCTGTGTCCATGACGGTGCGTTGTCGGTGAAGATATAGGGAGCGGCTCCGTCGCTGACGGCCACCTCTGTGTCGGCCTGGGTGTCGAGCAGAATGTGCTTGTCCTTGGCGTCGGCGCCGATGATGGAGCCCACGGCCGTGCGGCCCGCATTGGTCAGTGGCGGCGGTGCCACGGTGATGCCCTCCTTCATGCCGAGGAAGTAGCTCACGTGGGGAGTCTGGTTATAGCCGCACATCTGCCATACCATGGCGTTGCGGTACTGGTGGTCGTGCCAGAGCGAGTAGTTGCGCCAGGGAGTCTCGTAGTTGGTGGTATAGATGCGGATATTGTTGTCGGCGGTGCGCATGATGACCTCCTCGCGCCAGTCGCCGAGGATGTCGCCCTGGTAGCAGGGCGTGCCCTTGGTGTCGTTGTTGGTCATCGAGCCTTCAAGTGTGGCCATGGCACTCTTGCGGCCACCCTTGTAGATGGCGCCCTCGGTGTTTTTGCCGTTTACATAGTTGAAGGTCTCGTCGAGCAGGTCGCCGTCCCAGTAGATACGGAAGTTGGTGGCGATGCCGTCGGTGGGCGAACCATTGATGGCCTTGTGCGAGGCGCCGCCGATGATGTTGGGGTCGGCTGCCGAGCGGCACTGTGCGCCGGGATATTCGTCGAGGAAGTTGCCGGCGATGGCGCGTCCGTCGTCGCGGCTGCCTGTGGAGCGGTAATATATCTTCGAGGTGGTGGCGTCGCGGAAGTTGTTTTGCGGCCGGTCCTCGTTGCAGGCAAAGATTTCCTCACCCCACGTATAGGGGTCGAAGTCGCCGCAGTGTTGCGAGTCGCCGTGTCCGAGTCCGGTAGTGGAGAGTCCCTTGCCGTTGTCGTCGATGACCATCGAGCCGTATACAATCTCGTCGCGTCCGTCCATGTCCACGTCGGCGATGCCGAAGTTGTGGTATCCCTGTCCGTACCAAGCCGAGCCGGGCGTGTTGCAGTTCCAGCGCCAACGCTCCTTGAGCTGATGGGTGGCGGGGTCCACGTCGAGGGCTATCATCTTGTGGCGGGTATATATGCCTCGAGCCAGGAAGATGCTGGCCTTCTTGCCGTCGAGGAAGGGTGCGCCGAAGAAGTGCTTGGTGGAGCGGTGGCCATAGCCGTCGCCCCAGGCCTTGGTGAGGTCGGTCTCGCCGGCCTCCAGACGCTTCAGGGGATAGTCCATAATCTGGTAAGGCTCACCCGTCTCGCCGTTGAGGTAGAGCAGGAACTCGGAGCCCTCGTGGATAAACCACTGGCCTGAGGAGCCATTAGGATTGCGGTAGTTTTGGGTCTTGTCGCCGATGACCTTTGTGGTGCCGTCGGCCATATGGATGACGGTGCCGTCGGCGGCGCGGAGCACGGCCTCGGCCTTGCCGTCACGGTCCCAGTCGAAGGCCACAATATTATTCTCGTTATTCTGGAAGTCGGCCATATTGGGGCCGAGGTCTATCCACCAGAGCTTCTTGCCGTTGAGCTTGTATACCTCGATAATGGCATACTCGCCGTTGTAGCCGGCGGGCTTATAGCCGTTCTCGGCGTCGCTGCGGTTATCAAATTTCAAGAGTATCTCCACCTCGCCGTCGCCGTCAACGTCGGCGCAGCAGGCGTCGTTGGGCACGTAGGTGCTTTTCAGGGTGCCGTGGTCCATCTTCACCTCCAGATAATTCTTGGCCCACGGTGTCACGGCCTTGCTCTGGGCCTGCTTCTGTCCCCTCACGACGGCCTCCACGGTATAGGAGCTGTTGAGCGTGCCGTTCTTGTCGGTGTAGTTGGACACGGAGAGCGGTGTGGCGTTGAGCTTAGTGCCGTCACGATAAATGTTATACTTCACATCATAGTATTCCTCGGCCGGAATGCGCCACGTGCAGAGCACACCGCTGCTGGTCTTCACGGCCACCAGGCCGCGGTCGAGTGCGTCAGTGTTGCGCTGGGCGAGCGTAGGGCTCACGGACGCGATGCCAAGCATACATAGTAGTAATTCTTTTTTCATTGTCTAAAATTGATTTAGTTATTGCTAGTAGACTGTATATTTTACCATCTGCAAAAGTACACAAAAAAGCAAGACGAGACAAATATTTTAGAAAAAACGAGAAAACGCATATCATAAATCAAAAGTGAAAGGACAAAATGTAAGGCTTTCCCTGGATAGTCTATCTCTCATATCATATTGTGCGGTGAGACGCCACACCTACTATCTATGACGTGATGTGTAAGTTGCCATTCCCTACCATACAGCTTGAAATAAATTCAAGCTGTACAATAGAAACATAAAGCATCAAAAAAAATATAAATATTTTTCACATTCCTTCAAAAAGTCCTTCTGAACGTATAAAACGGCTAAGATGAGAAAGTTGCCTAATTA
>CALGHW010000007.1 GCA_937916075.1 uncultured Prevotella sp. | reverse complement strand
CTTGGTGGGTAAGCCCTGTCCCGTGTGCGGACAAGGAACCATCATCAAGGGACGCACGGCCTACGGATGTTCCCGCTGGAGAGAGGGATGTACGTTTAGGCAGCCGTTCAGCGAGGCGGGACATTAAAGAAATAACACGCAGTTAAGGTATGCTTTTGCTGAATTACTCCAGTACTTTCCAGTAAGTACTGGAGTACTTCTCCATAAGTACTGGAGTACTTTCCTGTAAGTACAGAGAGTAGTCATTCAGGTTGAATTTGTTTCCTTGTCATTTTTCGGGGCGTTTTTCACCACATGCATAAATAATCAGCCAAACAGAATACGTGGATACCGAAATATTTAGTATATTTGCAAAAAGAAAAGCCTAAGAAAAACAGATGTTCAACTAAAAATTTGAAAGCTATGAAAATCGGTATTCCCAAAGAAATCAAGAACAACGAGAACCGTGTGGGCATGACGCCCGCCGGCGTGGCCGAACTGGTGCGCCACGGTCATGAGGTGTATGTACAGCATACGGCCGGTGAAGGCAGTGGATTTGCCGACGAGGCATACGTGAAGGCCGGAGCCACCATAGTGCCCACGATAGAGGATGCTTATGGCGTGGCCGACATGATTGTCAAAATTAAGGAACCCATTGCCCCCGAATATCCGCTGGTCAAGAAGGGCCAGCTCGTGTTCACCTATTTTCACTTCGCCTGCGACAAGGCCCTCACCGACGCCATGCTGAAGAGCCGTGGCGTGTGCTTGGCCTATGAGACCGTGGAGACAGCCCACCACACGCTGCCCCTGCTCCTTCCCATGAGCGAGGTGGCCGGACGCATGGCCACCATCAACGGCGCCTATTATCTTCAGAAAACCAAAGGTGGCAAAGGTAAGCTCATTTGTGGCGTGCCAGGAGTGAAGCCCGTCAAGGTGCTGGTGCTGGGCGGCGGCATCGTGGGACAGGCGGCTGCCCGCGTGGCCGCCGGCATGGGCGCCAATGTGGTGATAGCCGACATCTCGCTGCCGAGGCTGCGGGAACTGTCGGTGACCATGCCGCCCAATGTGGACACGCTCTACTCCTCGCGCCACAACATAGAGCGTGAGTTGGGCGATGTGGATATTGTGGTGGGAGCGGTGCTGGTGCCGGGCGACAAGGCTCCCCGGCTCATCACCCGCGACATGCTCCGGCTGATGGAGCCTGGCACCGTGCTCGTGGACGTGGCCATCGACCAGGGCGGATGCTTTGAGACTTCACACCCCACGACCCACAGCGACCCCGTCTACGAGGTGGACGGCATCCTGCACTATGCCGTGGCCAACATACCTGGCGCTGTGCCCAACACCTCTACTTGGGCCCTCACCAACGCCACGCTCAAGTATGCGACAGCCCTGGCCGACAAGGGGTGGCGCAAGGCCTGTCACGACGACGAGGCCTTGGCCCGGGGCCTGAACATCATCGACGGGCATATCGTCTACAAGGCCGTGGCCGACGTGTTCGGCATGGAATATGAGCCGGTGGAGCAGTTTCTGTGACATCTGGCTGATGGAATAAACTAAAAACGGAAAGCAGGGTATGGCACTTGAGTCATGCCGTGCTTTCCGTTTTTTTTGTGTCCTTCTCTCCTCGTTTCCAAGAAAACCTGTGCAAGAGCGGTCATAAACCGAAAAAAATGAGTACTTTTGCATATATTTGATTAAGTGATGGACAAAAAACAAGCAACATTAGAGTTGGGAACCAAACCCGTGGGACGGTTGCTCTTGCAGTATTCGCTTCCCGCCATTGTCGCCATGACGGCCTCCTCGCTGTATAACATGGTGGACAGCATCTTTATCGGCCAGGGCGTAGGTCCGATGGCCATTTCCGGTTTGGCCTTGACATTCCCCTTCATGAACTTAGGGGCCGCCTTTGGCGCCGGTGTAGGCGTGGGCGCCTCGACCTGTATCTCTGTGAAACTGGGTCAAAAGGATTACCAGACGGCTCAAAACATCCTGGGCAATACCGTCGTGCTAAACCTGATTATCGGTTTGGCTTTTGGCTTGATAGCCCTCCTCTTTCTCGACCCCATTCTTTACTTTTTTGGTGCCAGCGACCAGACACTGCCCTATGCCCACGACTATATGGTAGTGGTGCTGTTAGGCAATGTCTTCTCCCACATGTATTTCGGCATGAATGCCGTGCTGCGGGCGGCCGGCAAGCCCCGGCAGGCCATGTATGCCACTATCTTCACCGTGGTGATGAACACGCTGCTCGACCCGCTCTTCATCTACCCCATGCACATGGGCATCAAGGGAGCCGCCTATGCCACCATCCTCTCGCAGGTGATGGCCTTGGTGTGGCAGATGTGGATATTCAGCCGCAAGGACGAGCTGTTGCACCTCAGGCGTGGCATCTACCGGATCAGGCGTGACATCGTGCGCAACATCATTGCCATCGGCATGTCGCCTTTCTCGATGAATGTGTGTGCCTGTATCGTGGTCATCTTCATCAACAAGGGACTTTATTCCTATAGCGGCGACTTGGCCGTGGGAGCCTATGGCATAGCCAACAAGGTGGCCTTTATCTTTATCATGATCAATATGGGCGTCAACCAGGGTATGCAGCCTATCGCCGGCTATAACTTCGGCGCCCAAAAGCTGGACCGCCTGATGAAGACCCTGAAAATCTGTATGGTGGCAGGCACGTGTGTCACCACGGCCGGCTTTGTGGTGGCCGAGTTCTTCCCCTATCCGGCCGCGCGGCTTTTCACCACCGACCCTACGCTTATCGGTCTCTCGGTGGACGGTATGCGCATCATGATGGTGAGCTTCCCCCTGGTGGGCAGCCAGATGGTCATCACCAACTTCTTCCAGAGTATCGGCAAGGCCCGGGTGAGCATGTTTCTGTCGCTGTCGCGGCAGCTGATATTCCTGTTGCCGCTGCTCCTGCTGTTGCCGCTGGAGTGGGGCGTGGGGGGCGTATGGTGCGCCATGCCCATCTCGGATACCGTGGCAGCCATAGTGACTTTTGCCCTCATGGTATCGTATATGAGAAAATTCAAAAGACAACATAAAGAAATGATAGCCCATGGACAACAATAGCAACAAGCGCAATATCATCATCAATGTGGGACGCCAGATAGGCAGTGGTGGACGAGTCGTGGCCAAAATGCTGGCCGACGACTTCGGATGCAAGTATTACGACCGCGAGCTGCTCACGCTGGCGGCCAAGGAGAGTGGATTCTGTGAGAAGTTTTTCGAGCAGAACGATGAGCAGAAGGGCTTCTTCCAGTCGCTCTTCCATATCCATGCTCCCTATGTGAGCGACAGTAATTTCTATAACAACAACTTCTCGCAGGAGGGCTTGTTCAAACTGCAGAGCGACGCCATCCGAAAGGCCGCCGAGGAGGGACCATGTGTCTTTGTGGGACGCTGTGCCGACTATGTGCTGAGAGACTTTCCCCATGTGGTCAACGTCTTTGTCACTGCCGACCTGGACGACCGTATCCGGAAGATATGCCAGCGGAAGGA
>CALGHW010000006.1 GCA_937916075.1 uncultured Prevotella sp. | reverse complement strand
TCGCCGGAGAGGTGGTTGCTGTAGGCCGGTATCAGAATCGTGTTGATGGAATCGCGGTAGATGCGCTCAATGATTAGTTTGTTTCTGAACCGCTTTTCCAGGGAATCCTTGTTGAGGAAGTCCTGGCAGATGAGCTTGAACTCGCGGAGCTTGATAAAAGACTCCACCTTTTCACGCCCCTCCTTAGGCACATGATAGAAATAGTTGATTCTCATGACCTCCTCCGGATAGCGCTGGGAAAACAGCGAGTCGATAACCGCCTGGTTTTGGTGATATACCTTCGCCTCTATGGGGGCGCACTTCAGCCTTATCCCCTCGGCGTACAGGCAAAGCGGTATGAGAACGGCACTCATCAAAAAGGTTCTTTTCATTGTCATTCTGTTTTAGGTTGAATATTAAAATTATTTATTTCATTTGGACAGGTTTGGGCGGTACCGTCAGTACCACACCTGTTTCCCGTTTACATATTCGAATATCCGCTCCTCCTTGCCCGCAGTCTTGTCCTTCAACAGCAGTATACTGTTGCGTGGAACATTCTTGAAAATGAGTGCGTCGCCATCGGCTATCTGTCTTCCTGTGAGATGCCAGGAGGTGTCGAAATAATAGAGTTCATACAGATGTCCCTTTTCCACGAAGTTCAGGTCGGTGGAAGGTGCATACCTGACGACATCCACCCTTGAATGGCGGCCCTTGCCCAAATCGAGCGTGATGGTGTATTCAGCCGTCTTTTGGCGGCAAAAAGTCGCAGTGTTGTCATCGTAAAGCCATTCCAGGTGGGTGGTGTCAACACCTGTCGCCGTATAGGCGCCTTCCAGCCGTTTCAGCCGATCGGTATCCCTGATTAGAAACTGTAGCTCGGACATGGACGAACGGTTGGTGTGGGAAGCCTGGTATCTGAAGAATCTGTATCTTCGGCTTGTGTGGCATTCCACGTTTGTCTTACCGTGCGGCATGGTCGTTATGCCGGCAAGCGTGTCGGCATCTGAGAAATCGGCCGTATCAGCTCCGAGGAAGATGCCGCCCCTCATGTCACCCCACGCGTCGACGGTATATTGACACAGCGGATATTTTCGGTCCACACGGATTTCTTCTGTGGAAGTCTTGTCCGTCTGGAAAAACTTTTCGACGCCAAGTTTGCCCACGAGAAACGGAACCGTGAGGTAGCCATCGGCATTTGTGCGGACAGTGCATACTGCATTCTTCCCGACATGACGGAAAGTAACCTTCCCATTCTTGGGCATGGCACAGGCTACAGGCATCCAGTCTCTTGCCGACACATACGTACACAGAAAGACCTCCCGGTCGGTTTCCACATCCAGTGTCACATCGGCATTGAGTCCGTATCTTTCGGATACATCACATATGAACCCGTTGGAAAGGAATCCGGGACGTGCGGCTGCTGAAGAATCCATTTCTTCAAACTCTTCACGATACACTTTTGCGACCGTCTTTGTCTGCTTGACGCTGTAAGGACAACCGTCTTCGGCTGTCACCCGATAGCGCGGCTCAAACACCGAAGCGTCCACCGGGTTCATGTTTCGTGCCACAGTGTCGTTCTCTGCCGCCATGGTATAGACCACGCCGTCTTTGCCGACGGCCGTCGTCCAGCCGTGGCTCTTGTCGCTGTAGTCGGCCCATGCCGGTACAAAGTCAATTGCGGCGGGGATGCCTAAAGCCCTGAGTGCATCGACCAGTAAGACGGCCCGCTGTCCGCATTCCGCCCTGCCGATTCGGTGGCAAGTGATGGCATCCAGTGTGTACGGACAATATGCATTGGACAGCACGACATCCTTGAAGACATTTCTCTCGATAATGGCAAACGCCCGGCACATATCGGTTTCTCCTTTGATGAGCGGGCCATAGGCTTCCCGCATCGCCTTGCGCCAGTTGCCTCCGATATGTTCGTTGCTGCACCGGTAGGGCAGGATATAACGGCAAAACAGCGTGAAGTCAATATCCTTTTGCCAGGGTGCCGACTGCCATGCCTCAAACGCTGCGTTGATGTTGGAGATGAGCATTCTGACGGTCACCACACTGCTGTCGTATCGTGTCTGCGCAAGGCTACCACCACCAATAATATATAGAAGGCTGTCAGCAGCAAGATGCCGGCCACTCCCCCTTCCACGCCCTGCTCGAGATAGTCATTGTATGCCATAGGGGTGAAATCGGCCCTCTGTCTTTCCTGGGCGGAAGCCTGTATGGAGCGGAAATAATCAGCCTGACGGAGATTGTAATGCTTCTCGAACAGTCCGTAGCCGTATCCCTGCGGCTTCTCTACTATCATTTCCGCAGAAATCTTCCATATCAGCAAACGGCCTGCGGCGGAATCACGCTTCATGTCATACAGCCGGATGGAAGCGAACAACACCAAGACAAGAGCCAACGGAATGATGGTGCGCTTGTATTTGAAAATGGCACTACGTGGATTTCTCCTGACGTTCATGATAGCCCATACGACCCCTTCAACGAACAGTCCTATATATGCCGTGCGGCATTTCAGAATGGCAACCGAAGCGAGAAGACAGACGGACAATGTGATATAAAAAGAGCGATGATTCTTCATCATGATGCGTCTCACGGCCAACGGCATACAACCGACAAGATATATCGCCGTAACCGTGGGGTTCTCGTTGGCTCCAGTAACGGAAAAGAAAGTGTTGCCGGAATCCGTCAATCCTATAATTTGCCCGATTATATAAATAAGGTGTATGACAGCTATCAGCAGCAGGCCGTTTTCGATGTTTTTGCGGGTGAGCAATCCATGGCCGCAGAGATAGGCAAGCGGCAATACCGAAAACAATGTGATGCAAAGATAACCGGTGCGGTATTCTTCCAAGACCGGTGCAGACCAACCATGAAAAAGAATATAGGCTATCCATCCGAGAATAAATTTCAAAAGACTGCTTGTCGGCATTTCGTCAGTTCCGAAAAGGCAATGGACAGTAGCTATCAGCGAAAGAAGCAGGATTCCTGTTTCCATCAGCAAACTTCTGGATAGCGACGGATAGACAAACAGGTGTGTGTCTATCGTACAGACCATACAGACGACATGGAAAATGAAGATAGATACAGTTCCGACTGTCCTTGAAGACTGTCGTATTGGGGGCGGTATTTTATTCTGCTCAACCATCATGCAGTGAAAATAAAA
>CALGHW010000005.1 GCA_937916075.1 uncultured Prevotella sp. | reverse complement strand
CTGCCAGAAACGCCCATGAAAAATAGAGTTTTCTCATAAGCAAATCGTTTTGTTTGTGTTAATAAATAATGTTTATCTTCCCTTGTTTCTTGTCTTTATGGAATGACCACTTTCTGGCTCTTTCCGGCTTTGCGGACGATATAGATGCCTTTGGTCAGCCGGCCTTCCGTCCGGATTCCGTTGAGGCTGTATATGCCGTCGGCTTGGGTGTTGCCCTCCTGTTCGGGCAGGGCCTTGATGCCGGCCTCGCCGCCCGCCGTGACGGAGATACTGGCCGCGTTGAGAATGTCGGCGTCGAGCACGTTGCTGTCGTCCACCAGAGGCAGGTACTTGCTCACCAAGGCCACGGCTTTCAGGTCTTCCGGCTTCCATCCGTCGGGCAGGGTATAGGTGAGGCGAGTCGCAAACTGGCCGTCATCCGTGGCAATCCGGTCGCCTGTCGGTGTGGTGAGGTAGGTGCGGAGCACCTGGTTGTGCACATAGTTCTTGTCGTTCTGCAACTTTTTGGTCTGTTCGTCGTAGTACTGTTGTTGTGACACCACCTTGTCTTCCGTGAGCATGACGGTCAGTCCCAGGTCGCCAAAAATGGCAGAAGCCTCTTCTGAAGCCTTGCCGCTGATGTCGAGTGTCAGCAGCCGGTTGGCCTTGTCATACGAGGGCGTGAGCCTGAGAGTGGCGAAAGCCGGGTTCATCCTTGCCTCGCCCACCAGCATCCGGACGGCGTCTGACACGAGCGACGGCATGATGCTGGCATAGTCGTTGACATCGAAGGCTATCGTGTTTTCGCCCAAGAAGTAGAAGCGGTCTACCGTGAAGCACGGGTGGGTGTAGGCATACAGCGTGTCAAGATAGCAGGAGGCGTCAACGGAGAGCGGCTCGCCCTCTATATAAGTGTTGACCAGGCAGATGCTGTCGTCGGTGGCAGCCTTGGACATCTCGTCGTTGACCATAGCCGAGAGATAGCTGTCCTGGCTGTTGTATTGCTCCACATAGGTCTGTTGGCGCTTGAAGCACTTTTCCGGTGTGTAGACCACAAAACGGCTGGTAAGGGTGTCACCCTCGGGGCGTGTGGCGGGCGCTCCGTCTATCTGGTCGGCGAAGATGGTGAGCCGGTGGGTGCCGGCCTTCATGTCGGCGGGCATCTTGATGAGGGGGTTGACGCTGCCTACACTGCCTGACTTGACAGTTCCCTGGGTGTCGACGTAGGTGACGGCACCGTCGTCAAACCGGTAGCCGAAGCGGGTGGAGCTGATATCTTCCGTGCCGATATTGGAAAACTGCACGAAGGCGTCAATCTGCTCATCCTTCACCTTGTATTTGTTGCCGGCTAAGAGATGGGTGAGCCGCACGTCTTTTTTGGGCAGATTGGTCACGTCGATGATGAGTTGCACGCAGAGGTTGCCTGCACCGGTCAGCGAGTAGAATGCGCCGTTCTGAAGTAAGAGCGAGGCGTTCTCGTTGTCCATCGACGGGGTGTAGAAGCAGAGGGCTCCCTCCTCGTTTTGGGCCATGTCGGCCGTCTCCACATAGTCGAAGCCAAAGAGCAGGTCCTCGTTGGCGGTGATGGTATATTCCTGTCCACTGTTCAGGCGCATCTCGTTCCATCCGTCAGCCGTGCGGCGCACGTTGTTCTCCACCACCTCGTAGGCCTGGTTATCGGTCACTTTGTACAGGTAGGCTGCGGTTTTGCCGATCGACTGGCTGAGGGCGAAACGTATGCCCACCACCTTGCAGCCTCGATAGTCGGCCAGCTTGTCGGCGGTGAGCAATGCTCCCACCCGATAGGTGCCTGCCTGTCCTAAATAGGCCCCCCGGACGGAGATGCTGTCTCCGTCGGTATAGCCCACGGCACGTTCTGTCGAAGCCAGCACCCGCTGTGGCGTTTGGGCTGTCAGAGCAGGTGCGGGGGTGTCGGTCCGCATGGATATGGTGGCCAACCGCCGGGAGCCGATGGTCAGTTGTTGTGCGCTCATGGCCATGCATGGTGCCAACAACAGGGTTATGATGCTTGTTTTTTTCATTCCTTGATAATGTCTTTCTCGTTTTGTCCGTCACTTAGTGACGCTAAAAAAATAACTTGGTACGATTTGAGTGAGAAAACTATCATTCA
>CALGHW010000004.1 GCA_937916075.1 uncultured Prevotella sp. | reverse complement strand
CCTTGCACACAGCGATATGATAAGCCAAAAGCTGCAGCGGTATTGTGGTGAGCAGCGGCTCGAGACACTCAATGGTGTCGGGCACCTCGATCACCTCGTCGGCTATGCGGCTGATAGTGGTGTCGCCGGCTGTCACGATGGCTATCAGCTTACCCTTGCGGGCCTTCACCTCCTGGATATTGCTCAACACCTTCTCATACATGGCGTTGTGGGTAGCCACTACCACCACCGGCATGTCGGAGTCTATCAAGGCGATAGGACCATGCTTCATTTCGGCTGCGGGATAACCCTCAGCATGGATATAGCTGATTTCTTTCAACTTGAGCGCACCCTCCAGCGCCACAGGATAACTGTATCCACGGCCCAGATAAAGGAAATTGCGGGCATAAGTAAAGATACGGCTCAGGTCGGCTATGCGGTCATTGAGTTTGAGAACCTCCTTCATCTTCTCGGGGATGTCGTGCAGGGCTCTCACTATGTGCAGATAGTCCTCCTGAGAGATGGAGCCTTTCTCCTTAGCCAGAGCCAGAGCCAGCATGGACAGCACGGTCACCTGGCCAGTGAATGCCTTGGTACTGGCCACGCCTATCTCCGGTCCCACATGGATGTAGGATCCGGTGTCGGTGGCCCGGGGAATACTCGACCCAATAGCGTTGCAGATGCCATAAATGAATGCGCCATGTGCCTTGGCCAATTTGATGGCGGCCAGGGTGTCGGCCGTTTCACCGCTCTGCGAGATGGCTATCACCACATCGTCACTGGAAATGACGGGGTTGCGGTAGCGGAACTCCGAGGCATACTCCACCTCCACCGGGATGCGGCAGAGGCTCTCTATCATCTGCTTGCCTATCAGGCCGGCATGCCACGACGTACCACAGGCCACAATGATAAAGCGCTTGGCATTGAGTAGTTGCGTCTTGTAGTCGATGACGGCGCTGAGTACCACGTTGTCGGTGTCCACATTGACACGGCCACGCATACAGTTGGTGATGCAGTCAGGCTGTTCAAAAATCTCCTTCAGCATAAAGTGGGGATAGCCACCTTTCTCCAGTTGTCCGAGCTTGATGTCCACGGTCTGGATTTCGGGATTGAGCTTGCGGTTTTGGATATTCACCACCTTCAGTGGCTCACCCTTGCGGAGCACGGCGATGTTGCCGTCTTCCAGATAGACCACCTTGTCGGTATACTCCACGATTGGTGTGGCGTCCGACCCAAGAAAGAACTCGTCTTTGCCGATACCCACCACCAGGGGGCTTTGGTTACGGGCGCAAATAATCTGGTTGGGCTCGCGCTTGTCGAGCAAAGCGATGGCGTATGCACCGATTACCTCATGGAGTGCCAACTGGACAGCAGTAAGCAGGTCCAGGTTTTTCTGCTCCTGGATATACTCGATGAGCTGCACCAGCACCTCGGTGTCGGTATCCGAGCGGAAGGTCATGCCCTTAGCTATCAGTTTTTTCTTCAAGTCGGCATAATTCTCGATGATGCCATTGTGGATGATGGCCAGGTTCTTCGACTGTGAGTAATGAGGATGGGCGTTGACCGCCGATGGCTCGCCGTGGGTGGCCCAACGGGTATGAGCGATACCCACCGTTCCACTCACATTTTTGTCCTTGCAATAGGCCACGAGGTCGTCAACCTTGCCCTTCGTCTTACACACGTTCAATTCACCGTCGGTGTTGACCAGTGCCACACCGGCACTGTCGTATCCGCGGTACTCCAACCGGTGGAGCCCCTTGATCAGTATGGGATAAGCGTCCTTATTCCCTATATATCCTACTATTCCACACATATATATTTTCTCTTATTTATAATATAAGGGGGAACGGCATCCTTGATGTCATTCTCCCTTATGTTGTTTTGAATGTTCCTTACTTCAATATGTTGTATAACAATGATGTCAACGATATCAAGATGGAGGTCGCCGAGAACCAAAGGGTTGTCATGCTACCCACAC
>CALGHW010000003.1 GCA_937916075.1 uncultured Prevotella sp. | reverse complement strand
CTGCGTATTGTCTCAAGTCGCATTGTGGGGTAAGGGGATGTTGTAGGCAGAGTGGATATTTCAGCCTCAATTTATCTGATAATTCAGTGATGAGAGGACGTATACACGCAAGAAGGACGTTGAAGGGTTTGGTTGCGGATTTGAGGATAATTTCAACCGTACAACTTGAAACGATCCCACTTGTACGGTTGAAGAGCGAAGCACTTAATGTAAACATATTTCACGTCCGTTCAATATATCCTTCGGAGTGCTTGAAACGGCTAAAAAGAGAAAGTTGCCTGATTACGAAGAGAAACCTGCCAAGTTTCTCCCAGAAATCAGGCAACTTTCTCTTCGTAATCAGGCAACTTGACTTTCTTGACAGAAACGAATGTAATAAAATATCATCAGATATGCATCGTTTCATCACGCTCATGATAGAGGGTGCGGTGAGACACCGCACCTACTACCTCTTTTCAACCGTACGGGAAAGCTTCAGGGACTTTTCAAGAGCCTCTCAAATGTCTAAAAATTCCACTTCACACCCAGACAGGGACGGCACTTGAAGCCGGCTGTCGAACCGAAGTTGTTGCTCAGTTCCACCTCTCCGCCGATGTTGAGATTGTCGCAACCGAAGTGGCGACCCACATTGTACCACAACTGGGGCTCGGAGATGAAGATGTTGTGCTTGGTCGTGGCCGAACCGTCTGCCTGGAAGTCGCAGTCGTGGGTCTCCCACCAGAAGTCGGCAAACCCGTCGAAGGTGAGTCCCTTCAGGCCAAAGATGTCTTTGCAGGTCCACACCAAGGTATACTGCATGGGAATGGCGCTGTCCTTCTTGCGGATGGTCTTGTAGAGAGCCTTGATGTTGAGGGTGTTCTGGTAGGTGGCGTCGTGCAGGAAGTAGTCCAGACCAAAGAGCCAAGCCGTATTGATGGGGTAGCTGGCCGTGATGCCGCCGTCATACTCCACATGCAGGCTCAAGGCCTTCAGCGGCGTGCCCTGCCAGAAGTTGAGGCAGCGCGAAATCTCAAGATAGGTGCCACCAGGCGCCAAGTTGGGCCCCGGCACATGCTGGTCGTAGTTGAAATCGTGGTCGATGAAGAAATAGTTGTTACCCCACTTGTCGGCCTTGAACATCTCTAAGGTCAGGGTGACAAACTTGCGGTCGCTGCCGAAGTCGTAAAGCAGCTGGGCGTTGGTCTGTGCTTTCATCTGGACGCAAGCCGTGAGCACAGTCAAAATCAAGATGAGTCGTCTCATTGTGATAAGCTTATTGTGACAATAATTATAAATTAGGTGAATGATGGTCGCGCAATACGGTTCCTTAGCCAAACGCATAGTTGAACACGAAGAGCACGGCCAGGATATAGAGCGTGACGTTGAGGTCGCAGGTCTTGCCGGCCAACAGTTTGATGAACACATAGCTCAGGATGCCCAGACAGATGCCGTCGGCGATGGAATAGCAGAGCACCATCGTGATCATAGTGATGAAAGCCGGGAAGGCCTCGGAGATGTCCTCCAGGTTGATTTTCTTAAACGAGTCTACCATCAGCACACCCACCATCACCAGGGCGCCACTGGTGGCAGCGCCGGGAATGAGCAGAAAGACGGGAGCCAGGAAGACAGACAACACAAAGAGTATGCCCACCACCAAGGAGGTCATGCCCGAACGGCCACCCTCGGCGATGCCCGAGGCACTCTCGATATAGGTGGTGATGGTAGAACTGCCCAGCATGGCGCCGGCCGTGGTGCCGATGGCGTCGCTCATCATGGCCTCCTTCACATGGGGGATGGTGCCGTCGGCCTTCACCACACCGGTCTTCTCGGCCAGACCGACCAGGGTGCCTAAGGTATCAAAGATGTTCACCAGCAGCAAGGAGAAGATGATCATAAACATCTTCGGGGTGAAGAAGCCGGTGAAGTCAAACTGACAGAAGATGGGAGCCACACTGTGGGGCGCCGACACGGGCAGCCAGCCCTGGGGTATCTCCGTGACGCCCATCGGTATGCCGACAAGGGTGGAGACGATGATGCCGTAGAAAAGGGCACCTTTCACCCTACGCACCATCAGCATGCCGCTGATGATGATGGAGATGATGCCCAGAATGCACACCGGCGTAAAACGGCCCAACTTGACAAACGTGGCGGGGTCGGCCACAATGATACCGGCGTTCTTCAGACCGATGAAGGCGATAAACATGCCGATACCGGCCGAGATGGCATAACGGAGATTGGACGGGATGCTGTCCAATATCATGTCGCGGATGTTGAGGAAGGTGATGACCAGG
Organism: uncultured Prevotella sp.; assembly: GCA_937916075.1. Classification (GTDB taxonomy): domain Bacteria; phylum Bacteroidota; class Bacteroidia; order Bacteroidales; family Bacteroidaceae; genus Prevotella. The sequence goes on along the minus strand of CALGHW010000003.1, from coordinate 8,236 downwards.
AAGATGACTCCCTCAACCAGCAACACTGCCAGGGACTGTTGCCACGTGAGGCCCATGACCCATGCTGGGAGCCTGGGCAAAGGGTAATTTGGCCATAAAGGCCAACAGCAGCGTGGCGATGGCCGAAGCGATGGCCGTGCTGGTGAAAAGGGCCGCCTTGTCCATGCCGGTGGTGGCCAGGATGGTGGGGTTGACGGCCAGAATGTAACACATGGTCAGAAAGGTGGTCAGCCCTGCTACCACCTCTGTCCGAACCGTTGTCTGGGTCGGGTCGAAACCCAACCACTGTTTCAGTTTGTTCATTGTCGTGTAATTGATACTATGATAATCTGATAAAAATGTTTGTCATAGGAGCAACGCTCCTCTTTTTATAAAACGAATGCAAAATTACTAAAAAAATGCTTTATGATGGAGTATATGCTTACTAAATACCACAAAGCGGCAAGATTATTCAATATTTATTCATCATTGCGTCTCTGTATATGAATATTCTGTGAAAACATCGGACCACATGACACTTTGCAACTGAAAATGACTAACTTTGCATAAGTTATGCATAAGTTAGGCCGCATCTCGGGCATAAAAACGAATAAGTTTGTTTTGTGTTCCTCTCGATTTGCACTAACTTTGCATAAGTTAGGCTGCATCTCGGGCATAAAAACGAACAAGTTCGTTTTGTATTCCTCTCGATTTGCACTAACTTTGCACCTCGATAAAAAAACATAACCACGAACAGACTGTCCGGAAGGACACTCCCTGAAAAGTAACAAGCAAAGTAGCTGATGAACATTACATCACAGCATATCATCGACATCAATGGCGTGTCGAAAAGATTTGGCGAGAAAACCGCCCTTGACAACATCAACCTGTATGTGCGCAAGGGCGAATTTATGACCATTCTCGGCCCGTCGGGCTGCGGTAAGACAACCCTGTTGCGCCTGCTGGCCGGATTTGAGACGGCCACCGAGGGCGAGATACGCATCAACGGCAAGGACATCACCGACACGCCGGCCTACCGCCGGCCGGTGAACACGGTGTTTCAGAAATACGCACTCTTCCCGCACCTGAACGTGTTTGACAATATCGCCTTCGGTCTGAAACTGAAGGGCACGCCCAAAAGCTTGATGGTGCAGAAGGTGAAAAACGCCCTGCGCACCGTCAACATGAGCGATTATGAATACCGCGACGTCAACTCGCTGTCGGGTGGACAGCAACAGCGCATCGCCATCGCGCGGGCCATCGTCAACGAGCCGGAGGTGCTCCTGCTCGACGAACCGCTGGCCGCACTCGACCTGAAGATGCGCAAGGACATGCAGCTCGAACTGAAGGAGATGCACGAACGGCTGGGCATCACCTTTGTCTACGTGACCCACGACCAGGAGGAGGCACTCACCCTGAGCGACACTATCGTCGTGATGAGCAACGGACGCATCCAGCAGATAGGCACACCCACCGACATCTACAACGAACCGGCCAACGCCTTTGTGGCCGACTTCATCGGGGAGAGCAACATCCTTGATGGGGTGATGCTGCACGACTGCCTGGTCAGAGTGGCCGGACAGGACATCGAATGTGTGGACAAGGGATTTTCCAAGGACGAGGCTGTCGACGTGGTGATACGCCCGGAAGACATCGTGATGAGCACCGACACGGACAAGGCCCAGTTTGTGGGGAAAATCACCTCGTCTATCTTCAAAGGCGTGCATTATGAAATGTTGGCCGAGGCAGACGGCTATGAGTTTGTCATCCAAAACTACCGACACTATGACGTGGGGCAGACGGTGGGCATGAGCGTGGTGCCCGACAATATCCACATCATGCACAGAAACGCCAAGGAGAATCTGTTTGACGCCACCGTGGAAGAGGGCAAGGTCACCTTCTTGGGATGCGAGTTCTCCTGCCCCGAAAAGGCGACACAGCCAACAGCCGGCACCGCCGTGGCTTACGTGCCGTGCGACCAGGTGGAACTGACTGACAACGAGGAGGACGGCACCTTCACCGGCGACGTGAGCTTCATTCTCTACAAGGGCGACCATTATCACCTCACCGTGGATACAGACTGGGGCGACAAGCTCTATGTGGACACCCAAGACCAATGGGACCTGGGCGACCACGTGGGCATACGTATCAAGCACTTTGAGCTGAGAGCATAACAACTAATATCTATCATATCTATTCCTTCACATTTAATCCTTCACACAAAACAATGCTTCGGTTTTTCTCTTCACGCAAGAGTTGGACGCTGCCCTATATCATCTTCGCGGCAGTGTTTGTAGTGTTGCCCCTGTTGCTCATCGTGGTGTATGCCTTCACCGACGAGAACGGCGCCTTCACCCTCCAGAACTTCCACAAGTTTATGGAGCATCCCGAAGATGTCAACACCTTTATCTACTCCATCGGCATCGCGGCCCTCACTACGATTGCCTGTATCCTGCTGGGCTACCCCGCGGCCTATATCCTGGCTCAGACCCGGATGAAATATGCCGAGACGGTGGTGATGCTGTTTATCCTGCCCATGTGGGTCAACATCCTGGTGCGCACACTGGCCACAGTGGCCCTGTTTGACTTTGCCGACATACCGCTCGGCGAGGGGGCCCTGCTCTTCGGCATGATATACAACTTCATCCCCTTCATGGTCTACCCTATCTACAACACGCTCCAGAAAATGGACCGCAGCTATATCGAGGCGGCCGAGGACCTCGGGGCCTCACCCTGGCAGGTATTCGTCAAAACCATCCTGCCCCTGAGCATGCCTGGCGTGGCCAGCGGTGTGCTGATGGTCTTCATGCCCACCATCTCTACCTTCGCCATCTCCGAGCTGCTCACGATGAATAACATTAAGCTCTTCGGAACCACCATCCAGGAGAATATCAACAACTCGATGTGGAACTATGGCGCCGCCCTGTCGCTCATCATGCTGCTGCTGATAGGCGCGTCAACCCTGTTTGCCGCCGACGACAACGGACAGGAGAAAGGAGGCGTGTTATGAACCTGCTCAAAAAGACGCTCTGCCAGGGCTATCTGTGGTTGCTCTTGCTGCTGCTCTATTCGCCCATCCTCATCATCATGATTTTCTCTTTCACCGAGGCCAAGGTGATGGGCAACTGGACGGGGTTCTCTTTCAAACTGTATGAGAACCTCTTTGTACAGGGCACCCACCACTCGCTCACCGACGCACTTATCAACACGGTCTCCATTGCGTTGATAACTGCCATAACATCCACAATATTAGGAACTTTGACGGCCATCGGTATCTACAACATGAAAAACCGGGCACGCCAGGCCATCCTCTTTGTCAACAACATCCCTATCCTCAACGGCGACATCATCATCGGTATCTCGCTCTTCCTGCTCTTTGTCTCGCTAGGCATCAAGCAAGGCTACTTCACCGTAGTACTGGCCCATATCACTTTCTGCACACCGTATGTGGTGCTGAGCGTGCTGCCCCGACTGAAACAGATGAACCCCAACCTCTATGAAGCGGCTCTCGACTTGGGGGCCTCGCCGATGCAGGCCCTGCGCAAGGTGATTATCCCCGAAATCATGCCGGGCATGATTGCCGGATTCATGCTGGCCATCACGCTGTCGGTGGATGACTTCGCCATCACCATCTTCACCATCGGCAACGAGGGACTGGAGACACTGTCTACCTTTATCTATGCGGATGCACGCAAGGGCGGTCTCACGCCTGAGCTTCGCCCGCTATCGACCATCATCTTCGTGCTGGTGCTGGCTCTGCTGATTGTCATCAACAAAAGAAAAAAGAATGAACAGTGAAAGAAACAAGGAGCGAGAAACGCTACAGATGAACAAGATGAAAAGACTTATGCATATACATGATACTGAAAGGCTGCGCCGACTGACAGCTGTCGGGCTGCGGGCCTTCACCTTGGTGATACTGGCGGCCTGGCTGACCGGATGCAGCCACAAAGAACCCCGCGAGGAAATCCTGAAAGTGTATAACTGGGGGGACTATATCGACGAGGACAAACTGGCCGCCTTCCCCGACTGGTACCAACGACAAACAGGACAACACATCAGGGTCATCTACCAGACGTTTGACATCAATGAAATTATGCTCACCAAGATTGAACGGGGACATGAGGATTTCGACGTGGTGTGCCCATCAGAGTATATCATCGAACGGATGCTCCGCAAAAACTTGCTGTTGCCCATCGACACTTGTTTTGAGCGCACGCCAAACTATATGCGCAATCTGGCACCTTATATCGTACGGCAGATTGACGCCGTGAGCAACAACGGAAGGATGGCTCACGACTATGCCGTGGGCTATATGTGGGGCACCGCCGGCATCCTGTATAACAAGGACCGGGTGCCGCAACGGGACGCCTTGACATGGGGCACCCTGTGGAACAAGAAATACCGGGGGAAACTGCTCATGAAGGACTCTTACCGCGACAGCTACGGAACGGCCCTCATCTATGCCCGACGCAAGGAAATTGCCGAGGGAAAGACTTCGGTGAAAGACTTGATGAATGACTACTCTCCGGAGAATATCCACACTGTGGAAAACTATCTTAAAGCCCTGAAACCCAATATTGAAGGATGGGAGGCTGACTTCGGGAAAGAGACTATGACCAAAGGAAAGGCATGGCTCAACATGACGTGGAGCGGAGATGCCGTCTGGGCCATCGACGAGGCTGAAAAGGTGGGGGTATCCCTGGGCTATGAGGTGCCTCTGGAGGGCAGTAACGTATGGTTTGACGGCTGGGTGATTCCCCGCTATGCCGGCAATCCCAAGGCTGCCTCTTACTTTATCAATTATCTCTGCCAAAGCGATGTGGCCTTGGCCAATATGGAGACCACGGGATATGTCAGTGCGGTGGCCACCGATGAGATTATGAAAGCCATGACCGACTCTGACGCTTACCCCACCCCACGCAACGTGGCCTACTTCTTCGGGGAACGGGGACGCCGGGCGCATCTCAATCCTATCATGTATCCCGACAGTTCGGTGGTGGCCCGCTGCGCCATGATTCACGATGCGGGCGACAAGACGCCCGAGGTACTCGACATGTGGTCGAAGGTGAAGGGAGACAATCTGGGTGGCGGTATCGTGATTGTCTTGCTCTGCGTGGTGGGCGGATTGGCCGTCGTAGTGGGTTATAAGAAGTATGTGCGCCACCAGCACCGCCGCCTGTCAAGGAAGCACCGCAGAAAGCATATTATCAAGGTAAGCTGAGCTTGCCAATGGTGAATGTGGACACATCCCCAAACATAAACAGCATGACACAATGAGGGCACACATGAAAGTTTCTTTCATGTGTGCCCTCAATTGCATTCTTTTATTTCACGCCAGCCTTCAGTCCACGGATAACAGCACTGGTGAATCCGGCATGCTCCATCTCGTTGAGTCCGCGAATAGTGACACCACCGGGAGTGGTCACCTTGTCAATCTCGGCCTCGGGATGATTGCCGTTGGCCTGAAGCAAGGCCACGGCTCCCTTCACCGTCTGGAGCACAATATCCTTGGCCAGGTCGGCCTTGAAACCAAGTTCCACTCCTCCCTCTGAGGCGGCACGGACATAGCGCATGGCATAAGCGATGCCGCAAGAAGCCATCGTGGTGCCGGCGGCCAGGAGTTTCTCCTCAACCACCAAGGCCTGCCCATTCTCATTGAAGATGTCACATATCAGGCGAATGGTCTCCTTCTTGGCATTGACCGGGGCGATGAATGTCATGCTGCTCATCACCTCGATGGCCGTGTTGGGAATGACCAAGAATGACTGCGGGATGCTGTCATCGTCTTTCTTCATCCATGCGTTGACCTGCTCGCCCTTGATGCCGGCAGCCACCACCACAAGCACCTGCTTCTGATAGTTCATCACCGGCTTAATCTCGGTAAGCACCTGCTCCACAAGCCACGGCTTCACCACCACACACACAATGTCGGCCAATTGGGCTGCTACCTGATTGTCGGAAGTCATGCTGATGCCTGTTTCGGCAAAGCGGTCGAGTGTCATCTGGGAGGGAGCCGAAGCTGTGATATCGGCCGGAGCGAACAACTCGCCTTTTAGGAATCCTCTCACCATGGCGCCTCCCATGGCGCCAACACCTATCACTGCTATTTTCATAAGCTTCTGGTTTTCAAAGTTCTTTCAGCACCGTCTCCAACCGCTGGACAAAGTCGTCCACATTGGCTCTGGTCAATACCAAAGGCGGCAGGATGCGGAGAATATTTGTGCCGGCACAACCGGTGAAACAGTGTTGCTCGTGAATCAGACGGCTGCGCACCTCCTTGTGGGGTATGTCGAGCACGACTCCCACCATCAGCCCGCGGCCACGCACCTCGGCGATATGACTGTTGCGCTGCTGGAGCTGCTTCAACTGGGCGATGAGATACTCGCCCACCTCATGGGCGTTCTCCACCACATGCTCCTGCTCGAAGACATCAAGCACGGCCAATGCTGCCGTGCAGGCCAGGTGATTGCCGCCGAAGGTGGTGCCGAGCTGTCCGTAGACGGGCTTGAACTCTGGCGAGATGAGCACACCACCCATCGGGAACCCGTTGCCAATGCCTTTGGCCACGGTAATCAGGTCGGGCCGGATGCCGAGCCACTGGTGGGCGAAGAACTTGCCGCTGCGTCCGTAGCCACACTGTATCTCGTCGGCAATGAGATAGGTGCCATACTTCTTGCAGGCAGCCTGCAGGCCCTGGGCAAACTCGGGAGTTATCATATTGCAACCGCCCACGCCCTGGATAGCCTCAATGATACAAGCACATACATCGCCCTTGGCCAACTCTTTCTCCCACGCCTCCAGATTGTTGATGGGGAGATAGGTTACATGACCGTTATCATTGATGGGAGCGATAATCTTGGGATTGTTGGTAGCCTCAACCGCCAGCGAGGTGCGGCCATGGAAGGCCTTCTCCAAGGAGAGGATACGGGTGCGGCCGTTGGTGAAAGAGGCCAGCTTCATGGCATTTTCGTTGGCCTCAGCTCCCGAGTTGATGAGGAAGAGCTGGTAGTCCTCATAACCACTGGCCTTGCCCAGTCGCTCGGCCAATTGCTGCTGAAGCTTGTTGATGACCGAATTGCTGTAAAAGCCCAAATTGTTCAGCTGGGCCGTCAGCTTCTCCACATAGTGGGGATGGCAGTGGCCGATGCTGATGACGGCATGGCCTCCATAGAGGTCGAGGTATTCCTGACCTTTGTCATCCCAGACGTGACAGCCTTTACCTTTTACTATATTAATATCAAAAAGTGGATATACATCGAATAATTTCATTGTCTCGTTTGTTTAGTGATTAGAATGCGCTCGGTTTGAGCTTGAGTCCTGCGGTCTCGTCGAGCCCGAAAAGGATGTTCATGTTCTGCACAGCCTGTCCAACGGCACCCTTCAGGAGGTTGTCGATGCAAGAGGTGATGAGCAGCTTGTCGCCAAACTTGTCACAGTGCACCAGACACTTATTGGTGTTGACCACCTGCTTCAGGTCGATGGCCTTGTCCACATAGTGGGTGAAAGGAGCGTCCTGGTAAAAAGCCTTGTAGCCGGCCACGATATCCTCGATGGGCTTGTCGGTCTTGACCACTTCGGTGGCGAAGATGCCCCTGGCGAAGTCGCCGCGGTAAGGGATAAAGTCGATGGCGGCATCAAGATAGCCCTGGGTCTGCTTCAGGCTCTGCCGTATCTCGGGCACATGCTGGTGGCAGAACGCCTTGTAGATACTCATGTTGTTGTTGCGCCAGGAGAAGTGGGTAGTGGCACCGGGCTTCTGTCCGGCACCCGTGCTGCCCGTGATGGCATTGACACTCACGTCGCTGTTGATCAGTCCCATCTTGGCGGCCGGCAACAGGCCGAGCTGGATGCAGGTGGCAAAACAGCCGGGATTGGCCACATGCCGCGCCTGGACAATCTTGTCCTTGTTGATTTCGGGCAGACCATACACAAAGTCGTGGGCCGCCGGTGTGGGGTGTTGGGTGGCGACCACAGTTGCGGGAGCCAGCCGGAAGTCCTGGGCCAGGTCGATAATCTTGACCCGCTCGGGCACACTGTGCTCCTTCAGGAAAGCCTCGCTCTTGCCGTGGCCGAAACAGAAGAACAGGATATCCACCTGGTCGAAAGGCATCTCGGCCGTAAACGTCAGGTCGGTCTCTCCATAGAGTCCCTCATGCACATCGGCCACGAGGTTGCCGGCATTACTCTCGCTGTTGGCAAATACTATCTCTGCCTCGGGGTGGTTAATCAGGAGGCGAATCAACTCGCCTCCCGT
>CALGHW010000002.1 GCA_937916075.1 uncultured Prevotella sp. | reverse complement strand
TGCTCGATGTGTTCAACACCCTGGGCATGCCCAGGGTGTTGAACACATCGAGCACGATGACATCCGTCACCATGACGGCCAGGAAGATGATCATCACCTCATGGAAGGAATAATTGGCCGGATGCATGATGCCATGGCGGGCCACGTCCATCATGCCGGCGCTCATCACGGCTCCAATCAGCACGCCGAGCGAGGCGATAATCAGCACGGTACGAAACTTGGCCACCTTCGCTCCGATGGCAGAGTTGAGGAAGTTGACAGCATCGTTGCTCACTCCCACAAACAGGTCGAACACTGCCAACACGAGCAGGAAGACCACGATAACAAGATAGATTGTCTCCATTGTTTATTCTTAATTGTTCTTTATCGGGTGCAAAAGTATGCAACTGATGTTACAAAGGGCTTAAACAGATATTTCATTTCTGTTACACTTTCCGAAAACCGCCACGCGGCTTTCGGAGCCTGGAGACAAGGACAAAAAAAACTCCGGGAGACGAGAGGCAAGGCTGCACGGCAGCCTTTGCGCTCCACGTATCCCGGAGTCTGGTAAGTTGAGGACTTTCTTCCTCTGCTGAATGTCAATTATTCGAAGGTCTTAAACGCATACCCCTGGTCTTTCAACCACTGGATAGACTGTGGCAGGGCGGTATGCAGCTTGTCAATGCTCTTGAGCGAGTCATGGAACGTGATGATGGACCCGTTGCGGGCATAACGCCTCACATTGGCAAACACATCGTCAGCCGTGAGCCACTTGGAATAATCGCGTGTGACAAGGTCCCACATGACAATCCTGTACTTGCGTCCCAACCAGAAATACTGGTCCAGGCGCATCCATCCGTGAGGCGGACGGAACAGGTCGGTATGGAGCAGTTCGTTGGCCTTCTGCGCATTGGCACTATAAGTACGGATGGTATGCTTGAAACCGCCCATGTGGTTATAGGTATGGTTGCCGATGCGGGGTCCCGCCTCTACCACCTGGCGGTAGAGGTCGGGATATTTTCTCACGTTGTCACCCACCATAAAGAAGGTGGCATGGATGCCGAAGTGGGCCAGTGTCTTCAGAATAAAGGGCGTTGACTCCGGTATCGGACCGTCGTCGAAGGTCAGATAGACAGACCGGTCGGTCTTGTCCATTCGCCACGTAGCCCTGGGATAAAGCCAGCGCAGCCATATTGCCGGTTGCTCTATGATCATCGCTTATTCTGAAGCAAACGAGCCTCCCTTCCCGCGATACATATTGACCAAATTGTCGAGGGCCTTCATCTTCTGTCCGCCCCATGCGCTGTCTATCTGACCCGCATTGGTGGCCACTTGCTGCAGGATATAGATGTGCATCATGCAGTCGTTCTGGGCGCTGGCAAAGCGCATGCCCGACAGGCCGCAATACCAGCGCACATACTGCTCTGACTTGGTCCAAAGCTGCTTGAGCAGCTCCATGGCCTTGGCCTTCTGGCCGATGGCGGCATAGGCGCGGGCCTCGTCGAGCGAGCCCGACTGGAAGTCTACCGGCACATTGTAAGTGGGGATGTGCTTGTCCACATATGCCAGCACCTCGGCGGCCTTCTTGTCCTGACCCTCGTTGATGAGGTTCATGGCCAGCTGGATGAAGATGCGGCGGTGGGTATAACACATGCGCATCACAGTCTCGTCGATATAGAGGCCCTTGGTCTCCAGTCCGCCAAACTTGAAGCGGTGCATGAGGTTGTCATAGGTATGCTTGGTGTCGAAGTTCTTGGCACCGGGAGCATTGGTGGTAAACGGCGTGATACGGTTGACCAGTCCCTCCTGCACGAAGTTGTCGCCCAGGTTCATATAGTTGTCCGAGCCTACCGTGAGAGCCACGTAGATAGGACGTGTCCAGTTACTCTGGGCCACCATCTCAAGCATCATCAGGTCGTTCTTGTAGAGGGCGCTCTTGCCCTTGAGCGAGATGACCATACGGTCGGGAATGGTGTCGCTGGCCATCATCATGCCGCTCTTCTTCACGGCCTCCTTGTCGATGGTCATGAAGAGGGTGTCGGTAGGTATGACGTGGGCGGCACCCTTGTTGCCGGTGAGGGCTTCCATCACGTTGAGGTGTTCCTCGGTGAGGCCGTTGCCGCGCACCCAGTACTTGAGCACATTCTTCAGCTCGAAGGGATTGTCGCCAAAGAGACGCTTGGCCTCGTCGGGATAGAGCTTGTACATCTCCCGGATGCTGGCTTTCAGTTCGGGTGCCACCTGCACATACTCGTTGGTGCCGGCACAATATTCCAGTCGGCTCCAGGTGATAGGCACCGAGGGTGAGTTGTAAGCCGGACGGCGCATCTGGTCGATATACCAGTCGGTCTGCAGGTAACTGAGGTTGCACACACGGGCGTCGGTACGCACGCCT
>CALGHW010000001.1 GCA_937916075.1 uncultured Prevotella sp. | reverse complement strand
CAGCCTGAGGCAAGTGCCTGATTGACATTCATGCCAAAACCAAGGCCGACCACAGAATATTGGAGGAGCTTCTTGGACATCTGCTTGTTGAAGTCCGGAAAGGCCTTACCCAACAGAAGGGCGAAGGCAAAGCCTATGCCCAGCGCCACTGGCGACGACACCCACCGGGCCAACCATGCCACCGGACCCAAACTGACATTAAACACTTCCACGACGAACCCCAAAAGGAGCGACACGCCGAGAATGGCTACAAGCACAATATAGCAGATTTCATTTTTTTTCATGATTTTCGTATTTCGAGTTTTTCTATATCTTTCTCTTCATTCAAAAAAAAGGAAAAAGGGGATTGCCCATTCCAGGCTGCAAAGTTACAAAAAAATAGCCTGACATTTTCTTCCTTTTATTGATGAAATGCTTTCTCTATTGAACTTTATGTTGTATTTTTGCAATTCGAAATGACATACATAGACCCTCTCACTCTTGGAAAAGAAGAAAACGAAGTCTAACGCATGATTATCCCTAAGTAATCACAATATTAAAAATGACTATTAAACAATGAAGAAATTATTTTTTACACTTCTTCTCAACAGCGTGCTCGGCATGACCGCGACCACTGCGGCCAATCCCTCGTCTGACGCTAAACAGGACGCCTATCTCATGGTTTACCACAAGGACGCCGACCACGGTCTCCACATGGCCGTCAGCGACGACGGCTACACCTGGACCGCCCTCAACGACGACCGTCCAGTCATCGGAGGTGACAGCATCGCCGTACAGCACGGCATCCGCGACCCACACATCTACCGCGGCCCCGACGGTGCCTTTTATCTCTCGATGACCGACCTCCACGTATTCGGAAAGCGCGACGGCAAGCGCACTACGGAATGGGAACGCGACGGCAAACTGTATGGATGGGGCAATAACCGAGGATTGGTCTTGATGAAATCAAAAGACCTGATTCACTGGACACGCACCAACATCGACTTCTCTGCCCTGCCCGACCAGGCCGACATGAAATGGTCCGAGGTGGGATGTGTATGGGCACCCGAAACAGTGTACGACGAGGAGGCCGGCAAGCTGATGATACACTTCACCACCCGACAGGGCAATGGCAAGAACACTATCTACTATGCTTATGTCAACTCGGACTACAACACCCTGACCTGTCAACCCCACCTGCTGGCCGAGGCTCCCGAGCGGAAATACAATATCATCGACTCCGACATTATCCGCGTAGGCGACACTTACCACCTCTTCTATGTCAGCCACGAGCATGGAGCCACTCCCAAGCACGCCACCGCACAGCACGCCACCGGCCCTTACACCTTTGACAACTATTACTACGACGGAGAGAAGATGGGCCACGAGGCTCCCAACTGCTGGAAGCGTCTGAACTCTGACACGTATGTCATCATGTTTGACAACTACCGGATTAAACCTATGAACTTCGGCTTCGTGGAGACACGCGACTTCTTCACCTACCACCCCATCGGTTATTTCGACGCGCCCAAAAGCGTGATGAAGCGCACCAACTTCTCTGAACAAAAACATGGAGCCGTCACTTACCTGACCAAACAGGAGCTGAAACACCTGAAGAAATATTGGGAACAAAACAAAAGATAATATTTACCCGCCTTATAAAAAAAGCATGAACAAGCGCCGTTGTTCATGCTTTTTTTATAAGGCGGTATTCAAAATCAATCGCATAAATGACTTTATCAAATAGTAATCATGCTGTCAAATACATGATAACCATCCTACCAATTCATATATGCGATCCATTTAGAATGCCCACTTAAAGATATCTATTCTTCCCTACCCTATAATAAAAAGGGCGCATCCCTTATAAAAGAGATGCGCCCTTAGTCTATATGAGTTACGAACGGAGAAGTGGATTACTTCTCGCCGCTCTCCATCTTAGCTTTCAGCTGAGCCAGTACATCGAGATCACCCAGTGTGGTAGCAGCGGGCTGGTTCTCAATCTTCACGGTCTCTTCCTTCTTTGCACGAGGCTTCTTGGCAGCCTTCTTCTCGTCACGCTGAGCGTCCTCGAAAGTACGGCTGTGAGAGAGGATGATGCGCTTGCTGTCCTTGTTGAACTCAATCACCTTGAACGGCAGAACCTCACCCAGTGTAGCCTGTGTGCCGTCTTCCTTCACGAGGTGCTTAGGAGTAGCGAAGCCCTCAACGCCCTTCTCCAGAGAGATAACGGCGCCCTTGTCAAGCATCTCTACAATCTTACCCTCATGGATGCTGCCTACAGTATAAGTAGCCTCAAACTGATCCCAAGGATTCTCCTCGAGCTGCTTGTGGCCGAGGCTCAGACGACGGTTCTCCTTGTCGATGTCGAGCACAACAACGTCGATGTCGGCACCTACCTGTGTGAACTCTGAAGGATGCTTTACCTTCTTGGTCCAAGAGAGGTCGGAGATATG